>SLSH01000056.1 GCA_007130555.1 Bacteroidales bacterium | reverse complement strand
ATTGGTAAAAGCAAAACTTGATTATCCCGGACAAAGCATAAAAATCATGAATTCTCTGCTTGGTGCAGGACAAATGATGTTTACAAAAATTATTATATGCTTTGACGAAAGTGTTGATATTGACAACGACAGACAGGTTTTCGAAACTCTGTTATCAAATGTAAATATAAGTGAAGATATTATTATCGGTAAAGGTCCTGCCGATGTTTTGGATCACTCTTCATATACATACACTTTCGGAGGTAAAATAATTATTGATGCTTCCCGAAAAAATAATCCGACAAGCTGTAATCCTGAAATTAATACGGATAATAATGACTTTTCTGTAGTTTTTAATAAGTCGGGATTATGTATAATTTCTGCAAATAAAACAAAGCACGGAAATTTCAGAAAACATGCCGAAAATCTTGTTAAAAATAAGATTATCAGTGGGTTAAACTTTCTGATTATTATTGATGATTTTGTTAATTTATCCGATAAATATCTATTGGCATGGTATATTTTGAATAATATTGATCTATCAAAAGACTGCGGTATTATAAACGATACTTTGATTATTGATGCCGGCGTAAAAACAAAAGAGCATGATAATTTTCAAAGAGACTGGCCAAATGTTGTAAGCGCGGATGCTCAAACAATAAAGAGAATTGATGAATTATGGAAAAAAATATTCCCTGATAATTTTGTAGAATCTCCCACATATAAAGTACGCAGTCTTATCAAAGGAGAAACGGAAGTTTTTAGAATTATGAAGTAAAATATTCATCCCAACTTTTAATTTTTATGTCTTCCGGTTTTATATTACAAAATGCATGAATAAATGCTGAAGCTATACGGGCATTGGTTAATAAAGGGATATTAAAATCAATGGCACTTCTACGGATAATATAATCATTTCGTAATTCTCTTTCGGTAACATTTTTAGGGATATTAATAACTAATTCGAAATGCTTATCGGCAAGCATTTTTTTCACATTTAGTTCGCCTTCTTCATCGGGCCAAAGAACCATTATTGATTCTACTCCGCTTTCTGCTAAAAATCTTTGAGTTCCTTTGGTGGCATAAATGGTATATCCTTTTTTCTGTAATAATTTGCAGGCATCAAGTAATTCAACTTTAGTTCTGGCAGCACCGGATGAAATCAATATATTTTTTTTCGGAATAGTAAACCCAACAGACAGAATGGCATTTAAAACAGCTTCATAATAATCATCTCCCAGACATCCTACTTCGCCTGTAGATAACATATCCACGCCAAGTATAGGGTCTGTATTTTGTAAACGGGCAAATGAAAACTGAGGTGCTTTGATCCCGATATGTTCAATATCGAATATTGTTGAATCAGGTTTATTATATGGAACATCAAGCATGACACGGATAGCTGTTTCAATAAAATTTCTTTTGATGACTTTTGAAACAAACGGGAACGACCTTGATGCACGCAGGTTACATTCAATAACTTTTATATTATTATTTTTTGCAAGAAATTGTATATTAAACGGACCTGTTATATTTAATTCCGCAGCGATTTGTTTAGATATTTTTTTTACCCGTCTCATGGTATCAAAATATAATTTTTGGGCGGGAAATACCAGCGTAGCATCACCGGAATGTACGCCTGCATATTCGATATGTTCGGATATGGCATACTCGACAATTTCTCCGTTTTTGGCTACGGCATCAAATTCAACTTCTTTGGCATTCTGGAGAAATTCGGAAACAACAACAGGATATTGTTTTGAAACATTAACTGCCAGTTTCAGAAAAGTTGACATTTGCAATTTATTATAACATACATTCATAGCTGCACCGGAAAGAACATATGAAGGACGTATCAATACGGGAAATCCTACTTCTGCAACAAAAGAATCAATCTCTTCAAAATTCGTCATTTCTTTCCATCTTGGCTGGTCGATACCCAGATTATCGAGCATAGAAGAAAACTTATGTCTGTTTTCAGCTTTATCTATTGAAGTTGCGGATGTGCCAAGTATAGGTACTTTTTGTTTATCTAATCTCACAGCGAGATTATTCGGAATTTGACCTCCGACAGAAAGGATAACTCCTTTGGGACTCTCTACATCAATTACATCAAGCACCCGTTCAAACGATAATTCATCAAAATATAAGCGGTCGCACATATCATAATCTGTCGAAACGGTTTCCGGGTTATAGTTAATCATAATTGATTCATAGCCTAATTTTGAAGCAGTCCTGACAGCATTTACAGAACACCAGTCAAATTCAACGGAAGACCCGATCCTGTAAGCTCCGGAACCCAGTACAATTATTCTTTCTTTTTCCGATTTAACAGGAGTATATGAAGACGCTGTTCCATAAGTAAAATATAAATAATTTGTTTCTTCAGGATTTGCCGAAGCTATGGTATTAATTCTCCTGATTGCGGGAATAATACCTGTTTTTTTACGATATTTTCTTACTTCCAGTAATTCATCTTCCATAATGCCTGTAGGTTCAAGAACATACCGGGCTATTTGAAAATCTGAAAAACCAAGGCGCTTGGCTTCTTGCATATCTTCTTTGGTAATATCTTCTATCTTGTTATAGGAAGATAATACATGAGTGAATTTATATATATTTTCCAATTTACCGAGAAACCACTTATCAATTTTAGTAAGTTTTTCAATTTTTTCTACCGTATATCCTTTTTCAAAAGCGTCTGCAATAGCAAAAATTCGCAAATCCGTAGGATTTGATAATGCCGAATCAACATCATCAAAAGCAAGACTTCTGTTTCCGACAAAACCATGCATCCCTTGTCCGAGCATCCGAAGTCCTTTTTGTATAATTTCTTCGAAAGAAAGCCCTATTGACATAATTTCTCCGACAGATTTCATAGAAGACCCTATTTCTCGGGTAACGCCAATAAATTTAGCTAAATCCCAACGTGGAATTTTAACTATCATATAATCAACTGACGGAGCAACATACGCAGAATTTGATGTTCCCATTTCTCCTATTTGATCAAGAGAATATCCCAGGGCAAGTTTGGTTGCAACAAAAGCAAGCGGATATCCCGATGCCTTTGATGCCAATGCAGAAGAACGACTTAATCGGGCATTAATCTCAATAATACGGTAATCATTGTTTTCGGGATTGAAAGCATATTGAATATTGCATTCCCCAACTATACCTATATGACGAACAACATCTGCCGCAATTTTTTCCAATAAAGAAATTTGCTCCTTAGAAAGAGTGATAATAGGAGCAATAACTATACTTTCTCCGGTATGAATACCCAGTGGGTCAATATTTTCCATTGGTACAACTGTAAAACAATGGTCATTTTTATCACGAATAACTTCAAACTCAATTTCTTTCCAGCCTTTAAGGCTTTCTTCGATTAATATTTGCTTAGAGTGAGCCAGGGCATTTTTACATAAAGTAATAAAATCTTCTTCATTATTGCATATCCCTGACCCAAGTCCTCCAAGAGCATAAGCAGAACGAACCATAACAGGAAAGCCAATTTTTCTGCCAACTTTTACGGCTTCATCAAGACTTACAACAGCTTGAGAGACAGGAGTTTTTACATTGATTTCATTAAGTTTTTTAACAAATAAATCTCTGTCTTCGGTAATCATAATGGCTTCTACAGAAGTCCCCAAAACTTCTACTCCGTGCTTGTCAAGTATTCCGGTTAAATATAATTCAGTTCCACAATTCAGGGCTGTCTGTCCTCCAAATGCCAGCATAATACCGTCCGGCTTTTCTTTGATAATTATACGTTCTACAAAATATGGAGTTATGGGAAGAAAATATACTTTATCTGCAATGTCTTCCGATGTTTGAATGGTTGCAATGTTAGGATTTATCAGGATAGTTTCTATTCCTTCCTCTTTCATGGCTTTTAATGCTTGCGAACCTGAATAGTCAAATTCACCTGCCTGTCCTATTTTTAAAGCTCCTGAGCCTAATAATATTACTTTTTTAATGGTTTTATTCATATATTTGTTTTTTAATTTTAACACACCTGACACTATGCAAAACTACACATATATTTTATTTATACAAACATTGTATCATCATAAAAAAGTTTATATACTACCACAGTAAAAAAATCAAAAATCAGATATTTATCAAAAATATTTTGCAAATTTGCAGTAAATTAATCTCTAATGGTTTTTAATAAAACTGAGAAAAATATCATAATATTATTATCTGCACTGATCCTTATCTTCGGATTTTCGTGTGCTAAGCAAGTCGCCCCGACAGGAGGTCCTGTTGACAGGGAGCCGCCAAAACTGCTGGAATGTATCCCTGAAAAAGGCTCGGTAAATTTCAGTGAAAACCGCATAAGAATATTCTTTGACGAATATATCAGACTTAATAATCTTAATCAGAAACTGATAATTTCTCCCCCAATCGAGCCTGCTCCGGATATCAGAATACGAGGCAAGGGAATTCAGATAGATTTAGACCCCGAAAATCTTGAAGAAAATACAACTTACAATTTTAATTTTAATGATGCTATTGCTGATAATAACGAAAACAATGTCCTCCATAGTTTTATATACGCCTTTTCCACAGGTCCGTATATTGATTCGCTTACTGTCGGTGGGGTTGTTTATGATGCATATACCAGAAAACCTGTTGACGATGCTTATGTATTATTACACAATAACTTAAGCGATACGGCTTTCAAAACTATCCGTCCGGTTTATCTTACAAAGGTTGATAAAAACGGAAAATTTAAAATCCCATATATTAAAGAAGGGACATATAATATCTTTGCAATTGTTGATGCTAATTATAATTACAAATTCGACCAGGCAGAAGAGCAAATTGCATTTATAGACTCCGTTATTTATCCGGAAGTTATTAAATTTGAAGAAATCCGTATTGTAGATTCGATTGATATTGAAAATAACGATACAATCAAAAAAGAGCTTATTATCCCGAAACAACGTTTTGTACCCGATAGCCTGACTTTATTATTATTTATAGAAGATTTTGAAAATCAGTATATTAAAGACAGAAAAAGAAAAATACGCGAAAACATCGAAATAATCTTTAACAGAACACAATATAATGATTTTAATTTTTTGGTTAAAGATGATGAAAATGCCATTATAATTTGCAGGGAAAATCCCGATACCGTAAGTATATGGCTGACAAATGAGGAATTGATAAAAAAAGATACGGTATTTGTTTGGGCAAATTACTATTCGCATCATAATCCCGACTCGCTGATATCGGATACATTAAGACTCACAGCAAGAGACCTAAAAAAAACAGCCGATACAGTGCTGATGTTTACCGCCCCGACAAGAAAACATCCCGCAAAAGACTATAAATTAAACTTTACTTTTCCCGTAAAATGCTTTGATGAAAGTAAGATTATTCTTGAAAAACTTGTTGATACCGTTTACGAAAAACAAGACCTGAAAATATTTACAGACAGTCTTAATCCGCTATGTTTGAGCATAATATCAGATTTTGAGGAAGGGAAAAATTATCGTTTAGCAATTGACGATGATTTTGCAGAAAGTTTTTACGGACTTTATAATCTTGCCGATACTATTGAATTTTCGATAACTCCTGAAGCAAATTTCGGCAGTCTGGTAATTAATATTGATAATGACGAAAAAAACTATATTGTGCAATTATTACGAAACGATAAAAAGGAATACGAAACAATTGCAGATAAAGGAATTGCAGAAATTAATTATATAAGTCCCGGTGCTTATAAAATTAAATTGATTATTGATAAAAACAACAATCAAAGGTGGGATACGGGGAATTTTGATAAAAAAATTCAGCCCGAACCTGTATTGTTTTATCCCGGCGAAATTGAAATAAGAGCAAACTGGAAAAATGAAATTGACTGGACTTTGAATGATAATGACAATAATAAAAAACAGGATTAATAGCTGAATACCGGCAATATTCTTATGAGAAAAGTACTGATAATATCATATTATTGGCCTCCATCCGGAGGGATAGGTGTACACAGATGTCTGAAGTTTGCCAAATATCTGCTTGATTATGGATGGGAACCTGTTGTTTATGCTCCTCTTAATGCTCAGTATCCGTATTTTGACGAATCAAACCAGAAGCACGTACCGGAAAATATTACGATTTTACGTAAAAAACTATTTGAACCTTTCAATTTATTCAAGAAACTTTCGGGACGTAAAAAAACCGATTCTGCAAATCCTGTTTATGTAAGAGACCGAAAACATAAAGCCATTGATAAATTTGCAATATGGCTACGCGGGAACTTTTTTATCCCCGATGCAAGATGTTTTTGGATAAAACCTTCGGTTAAATATCTTACAAAATATCTGAAAGAAAATCCTGTTGATGCAATACTTACAGACGGTCCTCCGCATACAAATACCGTTATAGGATGCAGATTGTCGCAAATTACGGGAATTCCATGGTTAGCGGATTTTCAGGATCCATGGACACAGGTGGATTATTACGGTATGATGAAAATAGGTAAAAGAGCCGATAAAAAACACCGTAAACTTGAGCAAGAAACATTTAATACCGCAAAAAAAATCACCATAGTAAGCCCGACATGGAAAAATGATTTGATGAGCATAGGAGCAAAAAATGTTGATGTTATCTACTGGGGTTATGATGAGGATGATTTTCCGAAAAATATGCCTCTGCCTGATGAAAATTTTAGTATTGTTCATGCAGGGCAGTTGGGTTACGACAGGCGACCGGATACTTTTATAAAAGTTTTGGGAGATTTAAAAAAAGAAAATCCCGGGTTTGGAGAAAAATTAAAGCTGAAATTTGCAGGAACCGTTGATTATGCAATTACGGAATTAATAAAAGAAAACGGACTGGAAGAAAATTACAGCCACAAAAACAATATCCCCCGCCCCGAAGCAATTGAACTATGCCTGAAATCACATATACAGCTTTTACCTCTGAATATTGCCGACAATGCAAAAGGGCGTATTCCCGGAAAACTTTTTGAAAATCTGAGAGCCCGCAGACCTATATTATGCCTTGGTCCGCAAAACAGTGATGTTTCAAATATTTTAAGCAAAACAAATGCAGGACAAAGCTACGAATATGATGATTATCAAGGAATTAAATCATACATACTTGAAAAATTCCAAAAATATTCAAAAAACGAAAACATCATAAATTCCACCGGCATAGAAGAATACGATGTAAAAAATCAGGTAAAAATCCTTGCGGAATATCTAGACGAGATGCTGGGATAGTGTTTTTTGAAACTTACTAAAAATTCCCGGAAAAAATAACTAATAATTTTATAATACTTAGTGTACTTTGTGTCTTAGTGGGAAAAAAAATCAAAGAAACTCCCACAAAGCCACTAAGAACACTAAGATAAATATGAAGAAATTATTTTGGCTGTTGGTTCCAGAGCTGATATAATTATGGAAAATAAACTGACATAAATAAAAATCACACATAAAATTAGCAGTAAAAATTATATTTGTAAAAAGAAAAATGCTTTATGATGAATAAATGTACATGTCCTGAATGCGGTAGTAGTGAATTTATAACTGAACCTAACCAGTATGACGTCCTAATATTTACAAAAGACGGATTTAAAGTTCAGTCATCTAAAACCATTGAAGAATGTAAAATATTTTGCAGAGAATGTAGCAAAGAGATTGACGTGTTAAATTCTACAAGTAAAGTAGTATTATTAATTTGATAATTCTATTAAAGTATTATGACATATAAAAAAGACTTATACCTTATCCCTAAATCTCGTGCATCAACAATTGCCGGTGTTTTTTCAATAATTTTTGGAGTGGCTTTTGGCGTATATAATGACTTTTCTATTATTTGGCCTGTTTACAGTTTATTCCCGATTATAATGGGTTTGTTAGCTGTTGCATATGGTAGAGGCTATAATTCGGAAAGGTTTTTCGGGAAGTCTTTTATTGAAATAAATGAAACTGAGTTTTCATTAAAAACAGGAGCATTTAAGAAATCACAAAGTGTTAAATGGAACGATGTTTCTTCTTTAAAATATGAGGCGGCAGTATATATATTTTTTTATAAAGACGGAAGTCAACATAAAATTGATTTAAAATCCTTAGAATTTGAATTAATACAAGAGATTAAAGAAGTGGTATCAACTATCGCAAAAAGCAATAATATTCAGCTTATTACAGACTAAATAAAAAATCAGAAGATACTTTTATTGTTAACTTCATTAAAAAACACTATTGTCCGATAAAACTTTAGTGATTATTTTGTTATTCTTGATATATGCAGTCCTTACGGGACTATTTGTAAACGAGCCTTGTTTTTTGTTTTACCAATATTTCGTCCCTATCGGGACTGTCCCGTAGGGACAAAATATTGGTGGAGAGTGAATTAACAAGTTTTATTAAGTCCTGTAAGGACGATATATAATTTTTATCGGACAATAATGATTAAAAAAATAAGTTTTCCTTTTTTATTAACAAATTGAAAAAACGGTAAAAACTTTAATAAAATTTTATCATATTTGCCTTTGTTTTTAATCTAAGTTTTTAATTCAAACTTTATTTAATAAGATATTATGGCACAATCGGTTGAGGAATTAAAAAAAATCGCAAATCAAATCAGAAGAGATTCATTAAGAATGGTTCATACAAATAATTCGGGACATCCCGGAGGGGCATTGGGTTGTGCAGACCTTTTTGCCGCTTTGTTTTTTAAGGTGCTGGAACATAATCCCGAAAAATTTACCGGAGACGGTACGGGACAAGATGTTTTTTTTCTGTCGAACGGGCATATTTCTGCCGCATGGTATAGTGCTCTGGCAAGAAGCGGATATTTTCCCGTTAAGGAGCTTGCTACTTTCAGGGCAATAAATACACGCCTGCAGGGACATCCATCGGTTGACAAAGAACTGCCGGGCATCAGAATTGCATCAGGTTCGTTGGGACAAGGATTATCGGTTGCATGCGGAGCCGCTATTGCAAAAAAACTTAATAATGATAAAAAATTCGTTTACTGCCTTTGCGGAGACGGAGAACTGCAGGAAGGACAAATATGGGAAGCGGCAATTTTTGCACGGGCAAGAAAAATTGATAACCTGATAGCAATTGTTGATTATAACGGTCAGCAAATTGATGGAGCATTAAAAGATGTGTCCGATCTCGGCTCATTAAAAGATAAATGGGAAGCATTCGACTGGATAGTGCTGGAAACCGACGGAAATAATCTTGAACAACTTCTGAAAACACTGGAAGAAGCAAAACAAAAAACAGGAAACGGTAAACCAGTAATGATAATTATGAAAACCGAAATGGGAATGGGCGTGGACTTTATGACAGGAACCCACAAATGGCACGGAATAGCGCCCAATGACGAACAGCTTGAAAATGCTTTAAAACAAATCGGAACTCAACTGGGGGATTATTAAAATTAAAGGGTTAATATTTTATAATATGAAAAAAATAATAGTAACATTATTCCTGATAACAATAATTTTTACCGGCTATTCGCAGGAGTTTAACAAAGACAAAAAATTAACCCGTATTCTGTTTATTATGGATGCTTCGTTAAGTATGAACGAAAGGTGGGAAGGTATGCGGAAATTTGATAAAGCCCGCGAACTGATGCTTGAATTACAGGATTCATTATCAAATATTCAGTATGAAGAAAATTTACAGGTAGCATTGCGAGTTTACGGACATCAAAGCCATACACCTCCGAGAGACTGCAAAGATTCAAGATTGGAGGCAGGATTCAGATATGAAAATATTGAATATATCAAAGAGGTTTTGATGAATATTGTCCCCAAAGGAACAACTCCTATTGCATACTCTCTTGAACAAGCGGCTCACGATTTTTCCGATTGTGATGATTGCAGAAATATTATGATTTTAATTACAGACGGACTCGAAAGATGTGACGGAGATCCGTGTGCGGTTAGTGTTGCTCTACAAAAAAAAGGAGTAGTTTTAAAACCATATATAGTTGGAGTGGATTTGCAGGTTGAAATTGCAGATATTCTTGATTGTATGGGAAATTATTATAATGCATCGAATGCAAATGAATTTAAACAGGCAATGAATACTATAGTTGCACAAATTACAAATATGACTTCAATACAGGTTAATCTACTTGATACAGACGGTAAACCAACCGAAACAAATGTAGTGATGTCGTTTCATGATAATTTTTCAAACGATATCAGATATTCATATATGCACACCTTTAACAAAAAAGGAGAGCCTGATACGGTATATCTTGATATGTTGTCTGTTTACAATCTGAAAGTTCATACTGTTCCGCCGGTTTATCTTGACAGTATTAAATTAGACGACACAAAACATAATATTATAAGTGTACCTGCACCACAGGGAGAGTTGCTTGTAAATATCAAGGGAAATAATCCCGAAAACAAGAAAATTAAATGTATAGTCCGAAAATCAGGGTTGTTAAATACTGTTCATATTTTGGATGCGGATAAAAAGCAGAAATATCTGACAGGGTTATATGACCTGGAAGTTCTTACAATGCCCCGTACGTATTTTAATGCGGTTAAAGTAAATCAAAGCCGTATTACGATTATTGATATTGAAGAGCCGGGGGATGTGATTATTAATTTTAAAAATCCTTCTTTCGGGACTTTAATTAACGAACACGGAAAAATACTTACAAATCTTTACGATTTTACCCCTGATAATACTCATTACAGATTCAGATTGCAACCCGGATATTACAGAATTGTTTACAGGGAACAGCGTCAAACTTCATCAATGAATACCGGAGAGATAAAATTCAGGGTACACGAAGGCAAAACTATTGTACATAATTTATAATATTAAATTTTTCGCATAATGACAGAATACATTAACACAGGAGACAAAGATACCCGTTCGGGATTTGGTGCAGGATTGCTCGAATTAGGAAAAAGCAATAAAAATGTTGTTGGCTTGTGTGCCGACTTAACGGGTTCGCTAAAAATGGATGCTTTTCAGAAAGATTTTCCCGACAGATTTTTTCAGGCAGGAGTTGCCGAAGCAAATATGATTGGGGTTGCAGCAGGATTAACTATCGGAGGGAAAATTCCTTTTGCAGGAACTTTTGCAGCTTTTGCAACCGGCAGGGTTTACGACCAGATAAGACAAAGTGTGGCATACTCAAATAAAAACGTAAAAATTTGCGCATCCCATGCAGGGCTTACACTAGGAGAAGACGGTGCCACCCATCAGATACTCGAAGATATAGGTCTGATGAAAATGCTCCCGAATATGACGGTGATATGTACTTGCGATTATAATCAGACTAAAGCGGCTACAATTGCAATAGCAGAACATAAAGGACCTGTTTATCTGCGTTTCGGAAGACCAAAAGTTGCTAATTTCACAAATCCGAATGAAAAATTTAAAATCGGCAAAGCTCAAAAACTTATTCAGGGAAAAGATATTTCAATTTTTGCAACAGGACACATGGTATGGAAAGCTCTCGAAGCGGCAAAAATTTTATCGAAAAAAGGAATAAGCGCCGAAGTAATAAATATACATACGATTAAACCTTTAGATAAAACAACAGTCTTAGAATCCGTAAGTAAAACAAATGCAGCGGTAATAGCCGAAGAACATATGCTTAACGGAGGATTATTTGACAGTATAGCCCAGCTTACAGCTTTAAATTATCCCGTATCAATGGAGGCTGTGGCAGTTATGGATACTTTCGGAGAAAGCGGTACTCCCGAAGGATTACTGGAAAAATACGGATTAACTGCCGAAAAAATTGTTAATGCTGCCGAAAAAACCATAAGAATAAAAAGAAAAAAATAAGGAATAAATCTTTTATGGAAAATACAAGCGATAATGAAATCCTGAATCTTTTCAATATTGAAAGCGAAAAAAACAGGGCTTTTAGCATGCTTGTAAACAAATACAGTAAAATTTTATACTCTCAAATCCGAAAAATCCTTATCTTACACGAAGATACAAATGATGTTTTACAGGAAACTTTTATTAAAATTTATAATAATCTCCATAATTTCAGAGGCGAATCAAAACTTGCAACATGGTTATACCGAATCGCTACTAATCAGGCTATCAGTTATTTAAAAATACAAAAAAGAACGCATGTTTTTTCTGCAATTTCTTACGAAGATTCTTTAACCGGAAAACTATACAGCGACGAATACTTTGACGGAGACGAATTACAATTGAAACTTCAGAAAGCGGTATTAAAACTTCCTACTAAACAAAGACTTATATTTAACATGAAATATTATGATGATATGAAATACGAAGAAATTGCAAAAATTCTAAATAAATCAGTAGGAGCTTTAAAAGCATCGTATCATCATGCGGTAAAAAAAATTGAAAAATATTTGAATGAAGATTAAACTATATTAAATTTTTAATGTCAATACATTAAGTAACTAAATACAATGATAAAATTAAACGACATAGAAAAGAAAAATTGTTTTAAAACGCCTCCGGATTATTTTTCTGATTTGGAAAAAAACATTCAGAAAAAACTTGAAGTAAAAAGAGATATGTCGCTGAAAAACAACTCTTTTGAACTTTTCAGACCTTATGTATATCTTGCCACAGGAATAATCCTTCTTGTTGTTCTTATACGTGTTGGTCTTGAAGTGGGTATAGGAGATTTTCGTCAAGAAAAACATAAAACGGAAATTATTGCAGAAGATTCTTATTTTGACGAATTATACGACAGAATGATTGCTGATGAAAGTTTTGTTATGACTTATATTCTTGAAAAAGAAGAGCCGGAAAAACCGATTGATATTGATTATTTGGAAGATTATCTTGCACAATATGTTTATGAGTTGGAACTATATGATAATTAAGACATCTAAAAACAACGTAAAAAAAACAGTTATGAACAGAAAAAGATTTACATTATTATTGGTGGTGGTTATATTATGTCCCCTGTTTGTTTTATCACAGGGCAAAAGGATGCATTCAGAAGAAGACAGAGAGCGGATGAAATCTGAAAAAATAGCTTATATAACCGATAAATTGGATTTAAGTGTTAAAGAAGCACAGGCATTTTGGCCTCTTTATAATGAATTTAACAATAAAAACGATAAGCTTTTTGAAGAAGAAAGAAGAATTAAAAGAAATGTTTGTCATAACAATGAAAATTTATCAGAAAGTGAATTATCAGATATGGTGGACAGGCTTATTGAGATAAAAATTGAACGTGCAAATCTTGAAAAAGAATATCACAATAAATATAAAACGGTTTTATCTGCCGGAAAATTAATTTTATTATACGAAGCCGAGTTTGGTTTCAGAAGGCATTTATTAAGAAAATACAGAAATCATCAGCGGTTTGACGAATAAGCTCTGATTGTTTTTAATTTTTTATTTTTCAAGTCTTTGAATTACATAATTACGCCATTTATTAATACAATTCCTCATATCTTCGGGTAATTCCGAATCAAAAAACACTTCTTTTTCTGTACGAGGATGAATAAATCCGAGTGATTTTGCATGCAGCGCCTGTCTCGGTAATTCTTTAAAACAATTTGCTACAAACTGTTTATATTTTGTAAAAGTTGTTCCTTTAAGAATTTTATCTCCTCCGTAATCTGCATCATTAAATAACGGATGTCCTATATGTTTGAGATGAACGCGTATCTGATGAGTTCTTCCGGTTTCCAATTTACATTCGACAAGATTTACATATCCCAATTTTTCTATAACTTTATAATGTGTAACAGCTTCTTTACCATAAGAGCCATCGGGAAATACGTCCATAATTTTTCTGTTTTTATAATTTCTTCCGATATGCCCTGTAATTGTTCCTGAATCTTCTTTTAAATTACCCCAAACCAATGCGATATAAGACCGTTTGCATGTATGGTCGTAGAATTGTTTTGCAATTTTATTTATTGCAATTTCATTTTTACAAACTACCAAAAGCCCCGAAGTGTCTTTATCTATTCTATGAACTAATCCCGGTCTTACGTTTTCTCCGTTAAACATTGGTAATTTACTGAATCTGTATGCCAAAGCATTTACCAAGGTTCCGCTAAAGTGTCCAAAACTAGGATGCACAACCATTCCCGGTTTTTTATTTATAATAATAATATCGTCGTCTTCATAAACAACATCCAGGGGAATATCTTCGGGAACAAGGTCAAATTCGGTTTTCGGATAACTTAACAATATACTTACAATATCTCCGGGTTTTATTTTATAACTTGATTTTACAGGCTTATCGTTAATCAGAATATTTCCTGCCGTAGCGGCATTTTGGATTCTGTTTCTTGATGTTGAAGCAAGTCTGATAACCAAATATTTATCCAGACGCATTGGGGTTTGCCCTGCTTCTATTTCGAAACGATGATGTTCATATAAATCGGACTGTTCCGACAGTTGATTATTATCGATGTTTTCAAATTGATCTTCAGTCATTAAAAATCACTTTACAATTAACAATCTTTTTGTTTCAAAAACCTCAATTTCAGAAATTGGTCTTACAAAATAAATTCCCTGAGATAAGTTTGAAACATCAATGTTATCTGCAAATGGGGTTTTTATCAGAATTCTGCCGTTAATGTCATAAATTTCTATAATTTCGGGCTTATTTTGAGAAGACAAAGAAAAGTTTATAAAATTATTTGCGGGGTTTGGATAAATTTCGAAATCTGTATTTTCAGCTATTATATTATAATTAACAAGCGGATATGGATTTTTTCCGAAAACCGGTCTTATCATAACTGCTCCTTGTGCAGATGACTGTTTCCATTCTCCTGTAGTATTAAAAAATAAATGCTGATTAGAGACTCTGTTAACGTCAAACCCGATATTAAGCATGTGGTCTGTAGTTTTAACCCATCCTATATAAAATGTGTTATTTATAAAAATTGCAGAATCAAGCGGATAATATGTAAAACCGCAAATATCATCACTATAATCGGGTAATACTCCTATTTCCTGATAAAGAGTATCCCCGGGGACTCCGTTATTATCGCCCCATATTGTAAGGAAGAAATACCGTTGATTTTCTTCGTTCAACACGTGATTAAAAAACATATATACACCTCTTAATGTGTCGGAAGTTAACGGATTAAATCTTAATGCCAACTGAGAATATGCCGAGCCTTGTCCTGCAATTCCGTATCCTTTTTCAGCTGTTCCATCGTCATAAGCATAATAATTAAAAAAGTTCTGATAATATCTGACGGTATCATTCCATCTGTATTTTGCTTCTTCGTCAACTCCCGAATCGAGAAATACCTTAACCATAAAACTTGCGGAGTCTTCTACATCAGAATCAAAAGCATAATCAAAAGCTCTATTATATGTTATGGTTTCAAACGGATTAATATTTTCATTATCTTCAAGCATTTGATACCCGGGGTCATTACCAAGCATGTCTATAATTTTGAATTGTCTGTTAGTATTTAAAATCTCATTTCGGGAATTTTTATAAACAAATTTTATTTCATTGTTTATCATGCCTGAATGGTCTGCGCTCTTATAATGTTTCCACGGAACTGATTCATAGCCTTCTAAAAGAGATGAAATATTTTCTATCATGGCAATATCATTTGGTATGGTATCTAGATAAAATCTGCCGGTATCAATTTTAATAAAATCAATATGCCAGTGATCTACATTGCTTGCCCATGAAAGTTCATAAAGAGAAGTTAAGCTGACATAATTTTTAAATCTGAACTGAAATCCTTTTGTTAACCATACAGGGTCTTTAATCGTGACCATTGCTATTTTAAAATAATCCATATTTTCTCCTCCGGGCATTCTCCATACACTTTTCCAATCTGTTTGGGGAGTTTTAAATTCTAACACCAGCGAATCTCTGTATTCAGGCGTATTTCCTCTTCCCCCTGCCTGATAATAAAAACTTAGATATATCGAATCTTCCGCATTGTATTCAAGATTTATGGGAACCGAGGTTAAATAATCTGCAATTCCGGTATTATCATAAGGTAAATGAGAATAAACATATCCGTATTGGTCTATTGCATCTAATGTTACCGTTCCGATTGAGACAGGGTCTATTGCATAATTATGTCCGATAAAAGCATATTTATCAATCCATTTTGTAGAATCGGGATATATATATGAATTTGAGAAATCATCAAAAAACGGTAATTCCAAAGTATCTTGTTTTTGTTTACTTTTTTCAATATTATCTTTATTTTTCCAGTAGATTTTACTGTAATTCTGCAATTGAATATTTTCTATATCAAAAAGATATTCTTGTGCCATTATGGCAAAGCAAATAAAATTAAAGAATATTATCGAAATAATTATTTTTGGCATAAAAATCAAATTTTATTCTGTTTCCGTTTCTTCTATGTCTCTTTCGTCTATTAAAGACATATCCGTAGTCAGCCAAATATCAATATTATAACCTAAATTAACGGGATTTATTGTATCTCTTTTGGGATATTGTTTATATACTTTTGAGCTCATCGAATCGTTTTTTGTAACAACGGTAGTATCATATTGAACCGCGCCTAGATTTAGATATTCGCGAAGAAGTCTGTCTCCTGCTTCCCGATAAGTAAGCCCTGTCAGGTCGGGCACAATGGTTTTGCTGTCGCTTAATCCTACCCCTACAAGAAAATCTATTGTTGAACCTCTGCGAATTTCGGTTCCCGCATAAACTGCTTCTTCTTTATATAATTGCCTGATAACAACATTAACAGCTATATCCGGCACATAAATTAAATTGCCGATTATTAATCCGTAAGTTCCTGCCAGAGCTTGTGCCTGACGTACTGTATATCCGACAAAATCGGGCATAACAACCATTTCTTCCCCATAGCAATTAGTAGTTAAATATATTTTTCGTTCTTTTTTTACTTTACTGTCAGGCAGAGGATGTTGTTCCACAACGGAGCCTTTATCAAAATAATCATGGTAAACAGAATCCAAAATTACATAATTAAGACCTTTTTCCATACAAATATTTTCAACTTCTTCAATCTGAAGTCCTATAAAATTAGGAACAGTAAGCGTTTCGCCATGTCTGGTAAAAGACTTAAGATAAAACATTACTCCGATAAACATTAATACCAATAATACTATCGCACCAAGTATATTAAGCCAAAAAAATCTGGTTTTCAGTAATTTTAAAATTTTCCTTTTCATACCCATTACATATTTTTTGGCGGTAAAAATAACAATTTATTTTGCCGTAATTGTTATAAATTATCTGATTTTTAAATTTCCGATTAAATTAACTAAATTATATTAATCTTTTATACATCTTACTGACATTGCAAAATCTTTAAAAAAGTCAAATCGATAAACTCCTGATTCCGATATTTCCAATGCACGTATCCATGGCCAACCTCCTGTGGAAGTCCAAAAACCTCCCCAAACATCAATATTTACAAACTCTCCGGGGCTGGTAGTTTTCACTCCTCCCGGTATAGCAGTAAATCCTGTACTGTTATTGCCACCAAAACTGACGGCTTTTAATTTATCGCCTACATCTCCGCTGTTTCTCCATTGTATTTCATCAGTTTCGGAAGGATCCATACCGAGGTATATTTCAAGGCTAGTCCAGTCGGTTTCGCTTGGCAAACTCCATCCTGGTGGACAAGCTGTTGATGCAGCATTCCAATTATAGATAGCCCCATAAGTCTGATAATTAGTTGTAGCTTTCGCATCGTTAACATTGGTTCCTTCATAATCATAGACATAATAATAAGCAATTGTTTGCGATTCCGTTTCAAGACCAACAACCGAGGGTAAATATCTTAAATTTTCTGCAAACCAACACTGGGTTCCTATTTGTACGGTTTGATAATCATATCCTTCATAATTTAATGTATTTCCGCAACTAAACGGTTCTTCAATATCTTCTGCACACCACAATGAATGCCAGATGTCTTCCACAAAAATTTCGAAACATTTGGTTTCAATGTTAAAAATAAAAAGAGATTCTGCGGGAGAACCGATAGCGTCTCTTTGTGCCGTTGTCATACGGGGTAGTAAAAGTCCCTTATTTGTAGAACTTATGTCTAAAATACTTGAAGGATGCGGATTCTCTATGTCATCACTTATTGCTATTCCCTGTGCAAAATTTGAAATTAAAGGCACTATCATTAACAGACAGGATAAAATTAATATTTTATTTTTAACCATAATAATTAAAAATCAAATTTATTTTAATTAGTCATTTCTTATACAACGAACAGAAAGACCATTTTCTTTGTTATTAGGAAATCTTCCTATTGTTGTTGTTGTTGAGCCGCTACTGAGATTTCTGTTCCATACTTCGTCTCCTGTTTCGGTTGACGACCAAAATCTTGCACTTGTTGTTCCTATTGAAGGTCCCATATAATAATCTCCGTCTGTCCACCGATATCCTCCTCCAAGTCCTGAGAACCCGCTATTATTTGTTCCGTTCATGGATATATCTTTTAGTTCTTCTCCTGCATTATCTCCTCTCCAGTTTGTATTATCCCACTCTGCATTTCCCACGCCATAAGTTGCATCAACGGTTCCTTCAAGAATTTTCCAGTCTGTATCTGTCGGTATTCTCCATCCTTGCGGACAAATACCACGGGAACCTTCTGTGGTTTCTCCACACATGACTTGGGTCCACTGGTAAAGACCTCCATAAATATCACAGTTGCCTTCTTCATTATTATAACAATATTTTTGAATATCGGCACAACTATTTCCATGATTTTCAGAGCCCTCTACTCTTGTACCGACATTTAGATTTTCTGCAAACCAACATTGCGTACCAATCTGAACCGTTGCATAATCGTATTCCTGATAAGTAAAATTATCTCCGCAATTAAAAGGCTCCGGGGGATCTCCTTCAGGACACCACAATGAATGCCAAACGTCTTCGAGAAAAACTTCTAAACATTTGGT
>SLSH01000397.1 GCA_007130555.1 Bacteroidales bacterium | reverse complement strand
CAGGTTTATGAAGATAGAGAACTTGCCAAGAAACGCGGACGACAGGCTAGGCAAGATATGATTAAAAAGTACACTTGGAAAAAGTCGGTAGCCAAGATATATAAACGTTTGAAAAAATTGGAGGCGATTTTGTGATGGATTTCTCATATATCACGGGTGGAAATGGATTCATAGGTACACAGCTAAGGCGTGAGCTTGATAAGCGCAAACGTGGATATTTAGCTATAAGCCATGAGCATATAAAAGATGCAAAACTCACACCTTATAACACTATGTTCTTTTTATCAGCTTATGGGAATATGTACCATCATATTGATGATGCTAAAATAATACAAGCTAATGTTCTTGACTTAATCCATTTATTGTTTGAGTCAATGAAAGTATGTTTTAAATCATTTATATTTGTAAGTTCATCATCTGTAGAGCTGGAAGTACAGACGACATATTCGCGCACCAAGAGGGCATCTGAGGAAATATTGCTGTCCTATATTGATAAATATGATTTGCCTATATGTATTATTAGACCTTTTAGTGTAACAGGCCCGGGAGAGCAAAAAGAACATTTGATACCTACACTAATTGACGCTGCTTATGCGGGTAAACAAGTCAACCTTGTTCTTGAACCGCGCCATGATTTTATTGATGTTAGGGATGTTGTAGGTGACATGATAAAACTTGCCGACAATGGAGCAAAAGGTATACACCGTCTTGGAAACAGTATACCCATTTCAAACGCAGAAGTATTAAATATTGTTGAGGATGTGACAAGACACAAAGTTAATATTAATATTGTTGAGAATGTCCGCAAGTATGATACAGAAAATTGGTATGCAAAAGATTATATCGAACAGACTTACGGATGGCATCAGCGAATAAGATTGGAACAGTCTATTAGAGACATGGCGGAGGATTATGTTAAACAATCTTGAAAGACGTATTATAGATATAAGTTATGAGAATAAATTATCACACATAGGTAGCTGTCTATCGTGTGTTAATGCCATAGATGACATCTATAGCAAAAAAGGAGAGGATGAACCATTTATCCTATCAAACGGCCATGCTGGGCTGGCTTTGTATGTAGTCCTAGAGCAACACGGCTATGGTAATGCGCAAAACCTGATTGAAAAGCACGGTGTGCATCCTAATCGTTGCCTTGATGATAAACTGTATTGCACTACAGGCTCGCTCGGCATGGGTCTAAGTGTCGGTGTTGGAATGGCACTAGCAGATAAAAACAGACTCGTATATGTGATGATAAGCGATGGTGAATGTGCAGAAGGCTCTATTTGGGAGTCGTTACGTATAGCTAAGGATTTAAATATTAATAATCTAAAAGTAGTATGTGTCTGTAATGGATATGGCGCACTCAGTGAGATTGATACCGATAATTTAAAATTTAGACTAGAGGCTTTTTATCCGGTAAGGATTATACGTCCTATGTTTATAAAATACCCAGAATGGATGCAAGGCTTGGAAGCACATTACCATGTTATGACGGAGGCTGAGTATGCGCAGATCATTTGCTAAAGAGATATTAGAATACGCTAAAGCTGATAAAGATATAGTCGTGATTGCATTTGACTTAGGCTATAAGATGTGGGATGAGGTCGCCAAACTAAAAGGACAATTTTATAATGTAGGTGCATCAGAGCAGGCAGGTATTGGAATAGCAGTCGGTATGGCACTATCGGGCAAGAAAGTATTTTGTTATACAATAACAAACTTCCTCATATATAGACCATTTGAATTTATACGCAATTATTTAAATGAGGAGAAAATACCTGTTAGGCTTGTAGCTTCGGGGCGTGATAAGGACTATGAACATGATGGTATAACACACCACAGCGAGGATGCAAAAGATATCATGGACTGCTTACCAAATATTAAGCAATACTGGCCTAATGATAAAAGTGAGATTGCATCTATTGTTAAAGATATGGTCGAGTGTGACCAGCCGAGTTTTGTGAGCTTAAAAAGATGATAATACTAAATAGAATAGGTAATAATGCGCATGATATTTGTCTTGATTATTGTAAAAGGTTATTAACAGAAGTATCTACTCCGCTGATAGGAGCTGAATTTGGGATTGCTTACGGTGGTGGAGTGGAGTCTATCGGTAAGATATGGAGAGATCGCGGCACTATTTATGGGTTTGATACATTTGAAGGGCATCCAAAACATTTGTCCTCTGATTTAGAGAGTCTTGAAGCTACTTGTATGGACGGATGGTATGATCAATTTTCTCGCGATAAATTAAGTTATGAATATCAAAGATCGGAATTAGACAGACAGGGGTTAGACAATGTGATCCTTAAAAAAGGCTTAGTAAATAAAAACAGTTGCAAGGATATCCCATACCTAAACTATGTTTTATTGGATTTAGATATACTTGAGCCAATGAAGGAAGGATATGAGTCTGTAAAGAATAAAATAGTCAAAGACGGTTATTTGTTCTTTCATGATGTAATCCCTGACCATTTGCCAAAACTCAACGATTGGTTCTTTGGGGAAGTGATGGTCTCTGGATTATGGGAGATCATCGGTCAATGGGAAGATAACTATTTGGTAGGGGTGAAAAGAATATGCTAAAAGCGTTATTTTATCCTGACCTACCCTTTGACAGACTTTCCATACCGCATATGTATAGGGAGGTTTATTTAGACCTTGTATATGCAGATATTCCAAAAGACTATAAGGTCATATTAGATATTGGTGCTAATATAGGGATTACTGCTCAATACTTTAAGGATCGCGCTAAGAAGGTTTATTCAATAGAACCATCCTCACAACATTTTGAAGCATTAAAGAAGAATAAAGAATATAACCAATGGAGTAATGTTGAGATTTTTAACATAGCGATAGCCGACAGAGACGGGTATATGCAACTCAATAAATACGATGATAATTATACTACATATTCGCTGACTACTAAATTTAAAAAAGACAGCGAGATAGTTAAAACAATGGCAATAGACACTTTTTTGAAAGAAAACAAAATTGAGGAAGTAGACTTTATGAAATTAGATGTAGAGGGTGCGGAAGATTTAATACTAAGAAGTGATGGATTTAAAAAAGTTGTCAATAAAATTAAGAGGATTGAGATTGAGTTTCATTTACTATCTTGGAAAAATTTGATCGATTATTTAAAGTCGTTAGGGTTTCAATTTACAAATAAACCAGCACAGGCGAATATAGGATTATTTACAAGATGACTGAAAAAATAGTATTTCATACATTTGTATCAGATGATTATTATGAACCGATCGGCACACCGAAGTTAGAGAAGTCATTTAAAAGGTTTCATCCTGATATTGATTTTATCGTGTTTAGGCAAGAGATAATTGATAGTGTATTTGCTGAGAATGGAGTCCACTTTGATAATGCAAAGCCTACTTTTGCTAAAAGGCTTGCCGATGACTATGACCTAGTTGTCACCATAGATGCTGATATTGTTATAACAGACAGGCTCGAAGCCGTACTAGCAGAGGATTATGACGTAGGCGCGCCGATAGATAAGAACAAATTTTGTAATATTACTGTAGAAGATATTACGCCTGATAAGTATATACAGGCTGGTATGGTGGCATCGAGAAGCAAGTATTTTTGGGATGTATGGGAACAGGCGAATAAAGAGAGCGATAAATATCCATTTCAAGAGCAGGATATACTAAATCTTGTATTTTACAAAGACAAAGAGATATTAAAACTAAGACGCAAGGTGTTTGATTTAAATAAAGACTTTTACGGCACCCGATCACTTGGCAGGGAAGCTAATTTTGAAGTAGTCGATGGTAGGCTGATGTGCGAGGGGGAACGTGTATATCTGTACCATAACGCAAGAGGTCATTCTTTGCCGAAGCTACAGTTTGATAATTTAGGATTTAAACAGGAAGTCATTGATTATTTAATGGAGATATCAAGTTAATGGAGTTAATAAAAAAAGATGTCCTTGATTTTAAGATGTTTTTAGATACAGAAGATGTGGGGATCTGTAAAACCATTATAGACGAAGGAATACATGAAAAATACAGCGCAGATTATATTAAATCCATATTAAGACCTGACATGAACGTGTTAGATATAGGAGCAAACATCGGTTATTACGTATTTATCGAGGCATCTGTGGTAAGTCATGTTTATGCAGTGGAACCAGTTATTCATAATTTTAACCTTTTAACAAAGAATATTGCACTAAATAAATTCCAAAATATTACGACATATCCGTTAGCCATAGGGGGTTATAATGGAATAACTGATATTTATACCTCTTTTGGGAGTAATTGGGCGCATATTGTACCAGACAATGAGCGTCTTGAAGAAAATTCATTAAAGGAAAACCTCTACAAAAAAGGAGTGCAGAAAGTACCACTCTATACTCTTGATAATTTTATAAAATCTATTGGATTAGAAAAGATAGATTTGGTGCGTATGGACTTGGAGGGGGCAGAGGTAGGTGTTATAGCGGGAGGCATAAGTACACTTAACAAAATGCCCAAAGATAGTTTTTTATCAATAGAAGTACATAGTGTTTTTAAAGATAATAAAGAAAAGTTAGGTACTATGTTTGACCAGATAGAATCAAGTGGTTTTATATGTGAAAGAGTTACACACGGCAATGTTGCAGAGGCGGAGTATAGCATGGAAGAGTTAAGGAAGTCATTTATAAGCGGGGATGCGTGGGGGCAATGTCACTTCAAAAAACACTAAAAACCTGCATGATAACATACAATGACATCGAGGTAATTAAAGATTCGATAGGATCTATCTATCACCAGGTCGATGAGATTATAGCTGTAGACGGCAAGTATAGCGAATTTATAGACGATGATAACGAATGGTACTCTACAGATGGCACACTTGAATATTTAGAGTCTTTGGATAAGGTTAAGCTCTTATTCGGTGCAGGACTACTGGAGCATGAGAAACGCAATATGTATATCGATTTACTCAATGACGGTGATATGGTATTAGTCCTAGACTCCGATGAAATTGTCGAGGGCAAACTTGAGGAACTTCCACTAGGAATAGACATCGGACTTGTAGAGTTTAAAGATTTAAAGCATACAAAGTATCTAGCGACACGGCTGTTTAGATATAGAGAGGGTTTAAGATACAGAGGGGTTCATTACATATTACAAGATGAGCTTGGTAGACCTTTTAACGCACACAACAGAGCCGAGCCTCCATATACGTCTAAGAGGATTAACGGCTTTTGCATAAGGCATAAATGGAGTTTAAGAAATGACTTACGCAAGCTGTATAAGTCACGGTATTATAAAAAATTAAACATGAGGGAGACCGCTTACCGCAGGGCGAGCAAGTTTCACCTCAAATAATAAAACTATGATAAAATAGGATTATGGAACAATTAATAAGCTACATCAGACCGTTGATAGAAGATGCAAATACACCGTATGACTTCACCGATGACCAGATAAAGATGTACATAAACAAGTACAGGAAATCAGTATATAACCTTACCGTTACCTACGAATTTAACGACTATAAGACTTAT
>SLSH01000288.1 GCA_007130555.1 Bacteroidales bacterium | reverse complement strand
GTAACAGTTCCTTCGCCCATAAAAAACCAAAATTATGCCAACGCTGAGGATGAACCGTTATCATTATTTGATTGGGAAGTTTGTGGATATTGTTTATTATTTCTACAGTGGTTAATGCCGATAGATAATTATTTAATAGTCTTATCAAGCCTGCGATGATTAGACTATTAAATAATTCATATCGGTATTACAGCTAAAACACACCACAGGTGCGTAGCACCGAAATATTTGTAACCACAAGTACCTACTTGATAACTAAGGTACAGCGTACCGTGATATTATCTTTTTTTAAAATTTGTCTGAATCTGAAAAAATAATATCTTTGACTCTGATTAGTAAAAAAAAAATGAAAATAATTTCAGTAGTAGGAGTACGTCCAATTCTGGAAGTCCTGTTTTTATCTATCTTATTGGTCTGCATTGGCGTCACCTTAATACCAATGAAAGAAAAAACTCGAATGCGAAGCAGGAAGAAAAATAACAGTTAAGCGAATCAATTGTTTCTTTCACAAAGTGTAAAACAAAATAGCGTCAAAGTGTAAAGCGAAAACTAAATAATTTGTAAAATGTCAAAAAATAATTGTATCTTTGTGCTTTAAATCGAGCAAATATGAATTACTATACCAGGATAGTAGAAGAAGAAATAAATCGCAAATTGCAAGCTTCCGGAGCTTTGTTAATCAAAGGTCCTAAATCATGTGGTAAAACTGAAACAGCAAAACAATTTGCTGAAAGCATTCTTCACGTTGATCAAGATGAACAAGTCCCAATCGTAATGAGCATTAATCCCAAAATTTTATTGGAAGGGAAAACACCTCGATTAATTGATGAGTGGCAGGAACATCCTAAGCTGTGGAATTATGTTAGGCACGAAGTGGATGATAGAAAAAAGGTATTTATTTAGCTGTTAGAAAAATAACAAAAACCCAACTTAATAAATTTTGGAAAAATATGGAATTGGATTCCATAAAATTCATATATTTACTGTATGATTAAAAGAAATATTATAAACAGATTGTTAAAGTTGGCTTCAATGTTTAAAAGCTAACGGGCTTTCAAGTCGGAGTTGAAATATAAACCACAACACATAATTAAAAAACGCCAAACACGGAAGTAAAAATACGCCAAACTCGGAAGTAAAAGTTTGCCAATTACGGAAGTTGTTGTATATTTGCACCGAATTAATATTATAGTTTTATGAGAGAAAAGTCTTATTTATCAAGATTATGCGATACTGAATTGCAGTTGGCATTACAGTCGGCTGGGGCAGTGCTTATTGAAGGTGCAAAGTGGTGTGGAAAAACATGCACAGCTAGTAATGCTTCACGCAGCGTTTTATATATGGATGAACCCGATAGTGCCGCCTCCAATAAAGCTTTAGCCGATACAAAACCATCTCTGTTATTAAAGGGAGAAACACCCCGACTTATAGATGAATGGCAAATTGCACCCGTATTATGGGATGCTGTTAGGTTTGAAGTGGATAGAAGGCAAGAAACGGGACAGTTTATTTTAACAGGTTCAGCTGTACCTGCTGATAATGTAACTGCTCATACCGGCACCGGACGTATTTCTCGTTTGATGTTGCGTCCCATGAGTCTTTTCGAATCGTTAGAATCAGCAGGAACTGTATCACTGCGTAAATTATTTTCTGGAAAACTTGATGTGGAAGGAGTTTCCGATTTAACTATAGAACAAATTGCTTTTGTGTTGTGCCGTGGAGGTTGGCCCGCAAGCATCAGAGTGCAAGATACATCAGCGTTGCGAATGGCACGCGACTATTTGGAGGCAGTAATAAATTACGATGTGTCGCGGATAGACGAAGTGGAAAAAAATCCTGAAAGGGTCCGTTTATTGTTACGTTCTTTAGCACGTAATATCAGTACATTGGCTACTTATCAAACTATTAAAGACGATATGGAAGCTTCTGATACTTCACTGTCCGACAAAACAATAAGTTCTTACATAAACGCATTAAGACGCATTTTTGTAGTTGAAGATTTGCCGGCATGGGCACCTTCGTTACGTTCCAAAACTGCCATACGCACTTCGGCAAAACGCCATTTTGTAGACCCATCAATTGCCACATCAGTGATGAGAACAAACCCCGATGGCATTTTGAAGGACTTTGAATACTTTGGTTTTTTGTTTGAAGCTTTGTGCACAAGAGATATAAGGGTATATGCACAAGCTAACGATGGCGATGTATTTCATTATCGTGATAAAAGCGGTTTGGAAATTGATTTAATAATTCGATTGCGTAATGGCAGTTGGGCTGCTATAGAAGTGAAATTGGGAAATAAGCAAATAGAAGATGCTGCAGAAAATCTATTAAAACTAAAAAATAAAATAGACGAAGAAAAGATGGGCAAAGCATCTTTTTTAATGGTAATAACAGGAGGACAGTATGCTTATCGTAGAAAAGACGGGGTACTGGTAGTGCCAATAGGGTGTTTGAAAGATTAAAAAATAAAATGTTTTAGAAAATAAAAAAAACATCTAAGTTTTGCTTATACATAAAACTTTTTTAAATTAATCAAATTTCTTTATGTATAATAAAAACTTTTTCTTATTTTTACATCAAAAAAAATATGAAAGCTAATGTTAAAAACAGGCAAATATATCTTAATCAAATAATACCACACATTGATAAACATGTGATTAAGGTATTAGTTGGACTTAGACGTTCAGGAAAAAGTTTTATGATGTTAAGCCTTATAGATTATATTCGGACTAAAAATCCTGATGTAAATATTATATATATTAATAAGGAACATTATGAATTTGATTATATAAAGAATTATCACGACTTACAATCATATTTCGAAGATAAATACATTAGTGGTAAAAAGAATTTCTTTTTTATTGACGAAATACAGGAAATAGAAAATTTCGAAAAATGTATCCGAAATATTTATTCTAAAAATCTTGCTGATATTTTTATTTCCGGCAGTAATTCTGAGATTTTGTCGGGAGAACTATCTAGTATGTTAAGTGGGAGATATATTGAAATCAGAATTCATCCTTTATCTTATCCCGAATTTATTGAGTTTATGAATCTGTCTGATACAACAGAATCATTTTATATATATTTAAGACAAGGTGGAATGCCGGGACTCCTAAATTTTAAAAGTGAAAATCATACTTCGGCAACAGATTATCTAAAAGGTGTTATATCAACTGTTTTGCTAAAAGATGTCATAAGCAGGTATAAAATCAGAAATATTTCATTTTTAGAAAATCTTGTCAAATATTTGTCAAAAAATACGGGTTCATTAGTATCGGCAAAGAATATAAGTGATTTTTTAAAATCCCAAAGAATAAACATCAGTCCTAATATTGTGATAAATTACTTAAGTAATATTTGCAGTGCCTATTTTGTAAATAAAGTTTCAAGAATTGAGATTACAGGAAGAAAAATTTTTGAAATTGGTGAAAAATACTATTTTGAGGATATAGGACTACGTAATGCTCTTACAGGATATAATCCTGCAGATATTTCAAAGCTACTTGAAAATGTTGTGTACAATCATTTGGCTATTGCAGGGTACACGATATATGTAGGAAAACAAAGATCTAAAGAAATTGATTTTTTTGCCGAAAAAAACGGAGAAATCATTTATATTCAGGTTTGTTATTTATTATCAGGGCAGAAAGTTATAGAAAGAGAATTCGGAAATTTATTGGAAATTGCAGATAATTACAAAAAAATTGTCTTATCTATAGACGAAACAAACTTTTCAAATACATGGAAAGGGGTTGAACATAAGCATGTTAAAGACTTTTGCAGAGATATTGTTTTAGTATGAATTTTAACTCAATCGCTAATGTTTGTAAGTATTTTTAACGCTATCAATTAATTTATAAACAGTGAAATATGAAAATAATTTCAGTAGTAGGAGCACGACCGAATTTTATGAAAATTGCACCTTTTATCAGGGCAATTGATGAATATAATAAGAATAATTCAGATAAAATTCAACATATACTTGTGCATACAGGTCAGCATTACGACTACAGTATGTCTAAAAACTTTTTTGAAGAACTGAATATTCCAAATGCAGATATTAATCTAGGTGTAGGTTCGGGAACACACGCCGAGCAAGTCGGTTATACAATGATTGAATTTGAGAAAGTCCTTAAAAAAGAAAAGCCCGATTGGGTTGTAGTTGTCGGCGATGTTAATGCAATACTTGCCTGTTCGGTAACAGCAAAAAAAGAATGGATAAAAGTTTGTCATATCGAGGCAGGATTAAGGTCGGGAGACATTACTATGCCCGAAGAAGTAAATCGGCTGGTGGCAGACCGTCTGTCAGATTTGTTATTGACTCCTGATAATATTTCTTCTAAAAATCTTCGTAATGAGGGGACTCCCGAAGAAAAAATTGTTTTTGCCGGAAATATTATGATAGATACTCTTGAAGCAAATCGTTCAAAAGCAGAGCTTCTGAATATATCCGATATAATAAAAAACAATCTGTTAAAAAACTATAAATTATTGGCAGATATACCTGAAGAAGAAAAATATGCATTAATGACGCTTCACAGACCTTCAAATGTTGATAATAAAGAAGTACTGCAACCAATTATCCGTTTTATTACTGATGAAATAGCCAAAGAATTAAAAATAATATGGGCAATTCATCCCCGTACACGAAAACAATTACAATTATTTGACTTATTTGATGAATTATCTTCTCATAAAAATATTATTTTACTTGAGCCATTAGGTTATATCGATATGTTACGGTTAAATATGAGTGCCCGTATAATGCTTACTGACAGCGGAGGATTGCAGGAAGAATGTACAATACTTGGTACTCCATGTCTGACATTGCGATGGAATACGGAACGACCTGTAACATTAAAAGAACACGGTGGGGCAAGTGTACTTGTCGGCAATAATATTAAACAAATCAGGACAGAATATAATAAAGCCTTAAAACAAATCCGCGAACCAATAAGACCTGAATTATGGGACGGAAAAACAGCCAAAAGGTGTCTTAAAGCAATTTTGAATTACTAAACTTCAGCAGTTATTGATTTAGCTGTTAGAAAAATTATACTTTGAGACTGTAGGTCTCAAATATTTGTAACCCCGACTTTCAAGTCGGGGGTTATAAATAACAGAAAAATAACTTTTGGCGTATGTATTTGCAAGGGAAGGAAAGCGGGAGGATGCTGCAAATACTATGACAAAAGTTTTTTATCATATTACTCTGCTACCGCAAGATTTACTCCCAAGATTCAGCAGATTTCTCATCCCGCCATAAATGGCGAGATTCGAAATGACTGAGAAAGTGGAGGAATATAGTCGGCGACGTTTCGCTATGCTCTAAATACGTATTTGCCCGACGTCGCCGACAACACACACCACACGAACCCGTCATTTCGACGACCACGACTGCTTACAGACGTGGGAGGAGAAATCTGCCGGGTTTACTTGTCATTCTGTTCGGATTTGCAATACCGGTAATTGCAGGAATTAGAATTTGCATTCTTCCCTCTTGCTCTATACTCAACCTCAAACTGTTTT
>SLSH01000259.1 GCA_007130555.1 Bacteroidales bacterium | reverse complement strand
GTATTCTGCTGCAAACAGTCAAGAAATTATCAATATTTTTACCCTTTTCAAGTAGTTTTGAAGCATATTCGTTTGTTGAGTCCGTTGACTGTAATAATATGGTCTTTTGCATATTATATTGATAAGATTAAAAAAACCTTGCCATAATTTGCAATGACAAGGTTTTTATATAAATCAAAAAATAATTTTACTCAAAATAATAATTTAATGCTAATCTGAATCCTCCGATTAATGCATTAGTGTGAAAATTCACTCTATCAAGGTTGGAAGCAATATCGTTTTTTTCATACCCAAGAGCATCAATCCCTTCCATATCGGTAATTATATACTGAATTCTGAATCCTATATCTAATTTTAATTTATAGTCAATAAGATTAATACTGCCACCAAATCCGAAAATTACACCGAAATTAGTCGTATTAAAAGCGTCTAAAACATTTTTATTATTTTCATCAGATAATGAAGACGTCAAAGGATTTTCAAAAGCTCGGTTATAAGTTGCGCCATTTAAAAATTGCAATACCGGACCTAACTCAAAATAAGATTTATAACCATATTTTAAAAGTATAGGAACCTCAGTTGCAGTTATTCTGGTATCTGATAGATATTTAGATCCAAATTCTCCTTTATATTTTTGATTGATAACATTTCTGTTCAGGTTGATTTCTAAACCTGTTTCATCGGTAAAATTAAATCCGAAAATAAACCCGTAAAAACTACCGAAAGATACTTCGTGGTCCATTTCTGCCCCTGCATCAAAAACATATTTATTCATAAGCCAGGTATTATTAAATGCATAATGCCCTCCTATATAAGGACCTTTCTGTGCAAATCCGATAGCACCTAACAACATAATAACCGCTAATAATTTTAGTTTTTTCATAATCGGATAATTTTATAAGTTAAAAAATAATTTTACCTCTATTCTTAAAATTTCAAAAATAATATTTTTTTTGTAACTAAATGAAAATTTTAATATTTTTTTCAAGCTAAGTTTTTGATACCCGTCATTTTTTAAATATCTTTGTTTTTCAATATGTCTAAATATGTCGGCATATCGCAAATAGCAGGAGCACAAGGCGCAGAAGACACAATTGCTCTTGTCTGTCGCTATATGACATTTTTTATTAAATCTTTTTAATATGCATTGGATTGATTTATCGGTATTTATTATTTATATGTTAGTCGTTTTGGGAGTAGGCTATTATTTTTTGCTGAAAAACAAAAATGAAGAAGACTACTATGTGGGAGGCAGAAATATGGGAAGCTTTCATGTCGGACTTTCCGTTGTTGCAACCGATGTGGGAGGAGGTTTTTCGATAGGGCTGGGAGGTCTCGGGTTTATCATGGGACTGTCAGGATCATGGATGCTGTTTACAGGACTTATTGGAGCTTGGATGACGGCTGTATTGCTTATCCCGAAAGTAAGCAGATTGGCAAAAAAACAAAAATTCCTGACATTCCCCCAGATATTTAAACATTTTTACGGACCCGGAGTGGCTCTTTTAGCAGGAATTATATCTGCTATCGGATATATAGGATTTACAAGCTCACAACTTCTCGCAGGAGCAAAACTTGCAACAGCTTCTTTTGTAGAATTGGACATAAATACCGCACTAATAATAATGGGTGTAATAGCAGTTATTTATACTGTAATGGGAGGAATCAAAGCCGTTATTTATACCGATACTTTTCAGTGGATTATTTTATTATGCGGACTGATACTGATAGGAATTCCTGTGAGTTATTTCGCTGTCGGTGGCTCGGAGGTAATTTTTGATACGATAAAAAAAGACTTTTTAAGATTAGATAATGTCGCATGGCAGACTATTGTAAACTGGACGGTTACAATTATACCAATTTGGTTTGTAGGAATGACATTATATCAAAGAATTTATGCAACAAGAAACGAAAAAGAAGCCCGTAAAGCATGGTTTATTGCAGGTTTTTTTGAGTGGCCCGTTATGGCTTTTATGGGCGTAATACTTGGACTTATTGCCAGAGTTGCTTTTGAAATTGATATGTTTAATTATCTGGGATATGCGGCAGGTACAGATATTGACCCCGAAATGGGATTGCCATTGCTCTTAAGAACTGTATTACCAATTGGACTTATGGGACTTATGATGGCGGCATATTTTTCAGCAATAATGTCAACCGCAGACAGTTGCTTAATGGCTGCATCAGGAAATGTTATAACAGATATCCTTAAAATAAATACAAAGAAAAAAATCAAGCATAAAAAACAATTAAGAATCTCACAAATAATAACCCTGATTATCGGAATTCTCGCAATTATCCTTGCTTCAACTATGGAAAATGTGCTGGAACTCATGCTGTATTCTTATGCCTTTATGGTAAGCGGACTATTTATCCCCGTTCTCGGAGCTTTCTTCTGGAAAAAAAGCAGTGCAACCGCAGCCTTCTCGGCAATGCTCGCAGGAGGTCTAACTACTTTATTTCTTAATATAATAGACATCAACCTGCCTTTTAATCTCGACCCGAATATTTTCGGAATTTCAACTTCTTTTGTCGTTTTTGTAAGTTTTTCTTATTTATTCCCAAGTCAAAAAATGCATCAGGCTTAATTTTAACATCCCCACCTGCCCTGAAAGGGCGCAAGCAATTCCCGAAAAAACTAAACCGTTCCGGCAATAATTAAGTAGCTACTCATGGCAAATTCCCTTCCAAACTCAATCTACCCCAAATTACTCAACATTTTTAATCTCTCAAAATTATTTATTTCAATAGATTTACTGTGGATTGTAATAATATTGTCTTTTTTAAGCTCCGATAAAATTCTTACAAAATTTTCGGTTGACATACCTGCAAATTCAGCCATGTCTTTTCGGGAGATGCTTGTTTCTATATTATTACTTTCAAATATCTTTTGTGATAAATAAATAAGCACATCACAAACTTTACCTAATGCCTGTTTGTTAACTATACTGCCTAATTTATCATAAATATTCTGTAACGAATCGCAATATATTTTCATAATTTCTATTGCAAATTTCTGATTGTTTTTAATGATATTATCAAAAGCAACTCTTTCAATTAAATATACCCTTGACGGAATTATCGCTTTTGCACTGAAATGGTAATAATTATCACCGTATAAATTTGATAACCCTATTATACTAAAAGGTTTGGTAATCTTAAAAACATGATTCCGGTAATTTGTGTTTTCTATTGAGGCTTTTACCAAACCCGTTTTTAAAAGCATTACAAAAGAAGCAAAAGAACCTTGTTTACAAATATTTTCGGATTTCTTAAAGTCTATCGGAACTTTTGTTAATAATGAAATTTCCTTAGGACTTAAATGTAAAGATGACAGCCATTTGTTAAATCTCTCGTCTTCGTCTCCTGTTTTAAGTTTTGGCGAAAAACTTTTCGAATAAGTTTCTTTTAAAGTCCTGAATAATATATACTGATTTAATTTATCAACTAAAATTTCAAACAGTTTTAGCTCTTCTGTCAGAAAAATCCCTTTTTCTGTCTTTACAGGCTTTATATAACAAAGACATATTTCGCCGATTTTTTTATTCTCCGATAATAAATCCGAGAAAATTTTTAATTCCGTTTTTTTAAATTCTTTTGTTTCTGCAGAAATCTGTCCGACATTAATTCTTACTTTACAAATATCATTATATCTCCAACCTTGAGGAATAATTACAACAAGTTGCTTTAATATCGTTAAAATATCGCTCTGATAATCTTTCAAAACTTCTTCTGTCTTGTAAATACATTCAAGCTCTTTCCGCCTTTCGTTTAAAGAGCTTAAAACATTATCCATATCATCATTATTATTATCTTTATTTTTCTTGTTCATCAATATGCGTATTAACATTATATAATATTTTGCAAAATTACAATAATTTTTACTAATTGACAAATATCATTGATATTTATCAAACATTCTTATGCAAACTTTTTATCTTAAATCTCTTTAATAATTAAGTTTCTTTAATAATTTTACAATGTGATTATATTTAAAGTATAAAGAGTAATTTTTTGATTTTTAACTATAAAATTTTATAATATGAATGTAGAAAAAATAATGTCGGATCTGGAGAAAAAACATCCCGGAGAGGTTGAATATCTTCAGGCAGTCAGAGAAGTTTTGGAATCAATTGAGGATGTATATAATGAAAATCCGCAGTATGAGGCAAACGGTATTATCGAAAGAATAATTGAACCTGACCGTATTTTAACTTTTAAAGTACCATGGGTTGATGATAAAGGTAAAGTTCATGTAAATCTTGCATGGAGAGTGCAATACAATAATGCAATCGGTCCTTATAAAGGAGGTATCAGATTTCATCCCAGTGTTAATTTGAGCATACTTAAATTTTTGGGATTTGAACAGATTTTTAAAAACTCTCTCACAACTCTTCCTATGGGAGGAGGTAAAGGTGGTTCCGATTTCGACCCGAAAGGAAAATCCGAAAAAGAAATTATGCGTTTTTGTCAAGCATTTATGTGGGAATTGTGGAGAATGATTGGCCCTGATACTGACGTTCCCGCAGGCGATATAGGCGTGGGTGCAAAAGAAATCGGATATAAATATGGAATGTACCGAAAACTTGCACAGGAAAATACAGGAGTTTATACAGGTAAAAGCAGAAACTGGGGAGGAAGTTTAATACGCCCCGAAGCTACAGGTTTCGGTAATGTTTATTTTGCTCAGGAAATGCTCATGACTAAAGGTGAAACTTTTAAAGGAAAAACCGTAATCATTTCGGGATTTGGTAATGTCTCGTGGGGAGCAGCTCTTAAAGCAACCGAACTGGGTGCAAAAGTAGTCGCAATATCAGGCCCCGACGGATATGTATATGACAAAGAAGGAATATCCGGACGAAAAATTGACTATATGAAAGACCTTAGAGCAACAAACGAAGATATCGTCAAACCATATTCTTACGAGTTCGGAGCAGAATTTCATGAAGGAAAAAGAGTATGGGAAGTTAAATGTGATATAGCACTACCTTGTGCAATCCAAAACGAACTAAACGAAGATGATGCAAAAATTCTTGTTGAAAACGGATGTATTTGTGTTAGCGAAGGATCTAATATGGGGTGTACGCCCGAAGCTATCGAAGTTTTCCTTAATAATAAAATATTATTCGGACCCGGGAAAGCTTCTAATGCAGGTGGAGTAGCAACTTCAGGACTTGAAATGTCGCAAAATGCAATGAAACTTTCATGGACAAGAGAAGAAGTGAACGAAAAACTTCATCAAATTATGAAATCAATACACGAAGCGTGCCTAAAACATGGAACTGAATCTGACGGATACATTAACTATGTTAAAGGTGCTAATATCGCAGGATTCCTTAAAGTTGCCGATGCAATGGTAGAACAAGGAGTCGTTTAAAAAGGAGCAAATAATACCACATACATTGTTCAACTTTTTGCTCATTTATTATTTTTAACGCAGAAAAACCTCTCTTAATAGAGAGGTTTTTTTTGTTTTTATAAAATACAAATAACTTACGTCTAAATACATGATGTTTACATATAAATATATATGTTTTTATATACTTTC
>SLSH01000128.1 GCA_007130555.1 Bacteroidales bacterium | reverse complement strand
ATATTAAACTATTTTTACAGTTCAATTATTTTAATAAAATACGATTATTTAACTTAAAAATTTATGCTTTATGAAAACATCACACATTATTAAAATTACATTATTATTATTAGTTCTTGCATTCTTAGGATGTAAACAAGATAAAAAATTAACTTTAACTGCTGTTGACAGTAATGGTTATACTTATGAATATATAAAAGACGACCCTGTAAATGCACGTATTTATACATTAGACAACGGATTAAAAATTTATCTGGCAGTTAATAAAGACGAGCCTCGAATTCAAACATTAATCGGAGTTCGTGCAGGGGCAAAACACGACCCCCGCGAGACAACCGGACTTGCCCACTATTTTGAACACATGATGTTTAAAGGTACCGATAAAATCGGGACAATAGACTGGGAAAAGGAATCGGAACTACTTGACCAGATAATTGATTTATTTGAGGAAAGATTTCATGCGGAAAGTCAGGATGAAAAAGACAGAATTTATGTAATAATTGACAGCCTTTCTGTTGAAGCTTCAAAGTATGCCATAGCAAATGAATACGACAGAATTTGCTCTATGCTTGGAGCTTCGGGAACAAACGCATGGACATATTACGAAGAAACCGTGTATGTCAATCAAATTCCTTCCAACGAAATTGAAAGATGGCTAATATTGGAAAGCGACAGATTTAGAAATCTTGTTTTAAGACTTTTCCATACCGAATTAGAAACAGTTTATGAAGAATATAATATGTCTCTGGATAATGACGGACGTAAGGCAAGTTCTAAAATTATGTCCACCTTATTTAAAAATCATCCTTATGGTGTTGTAGTTTTAGGTTTGGGAGAACATTTGAAAAATCCTTCAATGAAAACCATTATGCAGTTTAAAGATGATTATTATGTGCCAAATAATATTGCAATATGCTTATCAGGCGATATGGATATGGAAGAAACCGTTAAACTAATTGATAAATACTGGGGAGACTGGGAAGCAAACGATAATATCCCCGAAGTTTCTTACGAACCCGAAGAACCAATTACCGAAGTCGAAGAATTTGATGTATTTGGCCCGCAAAGAGAATTTGTTGGAATTGCATACCGAACACCCGATAATAAAACAAAAGAATCTATGTATCTTTATATGATTTCAGAAATTCTTAATAACGGCAAAGCAGGACTGATGGACTTAAATCTTGTTAAACAGCAAAAAGTACTATCTGCAAATTCAACTTTACGTGCTTTTAATGATTATGGAGTTTTTCAACTTATCGGAACTCCCAGAGAAGGACAAACACTTGAAGAAGTTAAAGACCTTTTGCTAGAAGAAGTTGAAAAATTTAAAGAAGGAGATTTTGAAGAATGGTTGCTAGAAGCTATCGTTAATCAAATGAAACTTCAAAGAATCAGAGCCATCGAAGGAAATTCAATTGTATTTTATTTTGTAAGAGCTTTTATTAATGAAAAATCATGGGAAGAGGTGGTATATGAAATTGATGAATATGAAAAAATTACAAAACAAGAACTGGTTGATTATGCAAATGAATTTTTTGGCGAAAATTATGTGGCTGTTTATAAACGGACAGGAGTTGATAAAAACATAGAACATATTGACAAACCTCATATAACAGGTTTGAAAATAAACAGAAATGTTGAATCTGATTTTATGCAAAATTTAAAAGAAATTGAAACAGAAGATATACAACCTGTATTTGTTGATTTTAATGAAAAAATAAAAACAGGAATGTTAGGAGAAAAAATAAAATTCAATTATATCCAAAATCAGTCAAATGATATATTCAGATTATATTATATAATTGATATGGGTAAAGACCACAACGTATTACTGCCCATAGCAATAAATTATCTGACATATCTGGGAACAGAAAGCAGAACTATCGAAGATTTAGAGGAAGAATGGTTTAAACTGGGAGTCAACTTTAATGTTTCTGCCAGAGATGACAGATCTCATGTGTATATAACAGGACTTGATGAAAACCTTGAACGGGCGATGGAAATTATGGAATATATTTTAAAAAATGTCGTTCCTGATCAAGAAGCTTATGATAATTACATAGATGGCTTAATTAGAGAAAGACAAAATTTAAAATTAAACAACCGAAGTATTTTGTGGGGAGGCTTATATAACTATGCATTATACGGAAAGTTTTCTCCGTTTACAAATATTGCAAGCGAAGAAAAACTACGCAGCATATCTCCCGAAAAACTAACAGATATAATTAAACAAATGCTGGATTATGAACATATAGTTTTTTATTATGGTCCGAGAGAAATGGACGCTACTGCCGAAATTATCTCAAATTATCATAACTTAGACAAAGATTTTATCCCTATTACAGAACCTGTTGAATATATTGAAAGAGATTTTGACAAACCTGTTGTGAGATTTGTTGACTATGATATGGTACAGTCATTTATTGCGTTAGTTTCAAAAGATGTTAAATTCGACAAAGAACTTATGCCTGTAACACAACTGTTTAACGAATACTACGGAGGCTCAATGTCTTCAATAATTTTTCAGGAACTTAGAGAAGCAAAAGGACTGGCTTATTCTGCATCAGCAGGCTACAGACTTGCCGGTGAATTGGAAAAATCAAACTATATTTTTGGATTTATAGCTACTCAGCCTGATAAAATGGAAGAAGCCTTAGGTTCTTTAAATGATTTATTAAATGAATTGGCATTATCAGATGAATCGTTTAACAGCAGTAAAGAGTCAATTATTAATCAAATAAATACTCAAAGAATAATTAAATCAAATATATTCTGGACAAGAGAAAGAAATATGAAACGAGGGATTGACTATGATATCAGAAAAGATATTTATAAAAAAGTTCAAGAGTACAACTTGGATGATGTTGCGGAATTCTTTGATAATCACGTCAAAAATAAAAACTATGATATATTAGTTGTAGGTAAAAAAGACAGAATAGACTTTAATTTATTAAAACAATACGGAGAAATTAAAGAATATACAACCGAAGAAGTTTTTGGTTATTAAAAGATTTTATTAACAATTTATTCCCATAGGTTTTTATTATTTTATTAAACCTGTGGGAATATTTTTTAAAATACAATAAATTCAAAAAGTGAAAAATAAAAAGTTTTATATTTTACTGTTTTTATCTCTTTCTATTATTCTGACAACTTGCATTAACTCGGAAGATTATTTACGGGTAAAACAAGATATGTCAAACATTAGCTATGTTAAACAGGAAATAAACTATGACAGTATTTATGAAAATATTCCCGGATATTCCGAAATAATAAAAACAATTACCGAAGCTGATTTACAGTTTAATTCTGCCATTTTACTACCTGATGATGCCGCAGAGTTTTATATTAGCTCAAAAAATACTGCAATCGCTTTCGGAATGTATTCTGCAAATTTAGCATATGTCAGACACTTTGAGAGGGTTCAGCTATGTATGGATTATTTGAATTCAGTAAGAGTTCTTGCAGGTAAATTAGCAATCAATCCTGCAGAATTCAATAATTTAGTTCCTGTTTTTGAGTCTTCTTTAAATGATAAGGAAGAAATTTTTGCAATTACAGACAGCCTGTTAAATTATGGAAGCAAATGGTTTTCTGATGCGGAACTACAAGGACTAACAGCTTTATTTCTCGGAGGGTTCTGGTTGGAAAGTTTATATATGGGAACTGCTGACAAAAACTTAGAAGATATAACAGTCAAACAAGCCTTAAAGTCTCATTTCGAAATTTTAAATATAATTAATCTATTATTTGAATCAATTGAAGACGATTCGGTTATATCTGATTTTAAATCAAAATTACTGATTTTGGAAAACAAATCTTATAATAATCCTGAATTACAGGATGATATTTTAAAATTAAGAAAGATCCTTACAATAAAAGAAGTTTAATCTATTGGCAAAGCTACTTTACTTCCGTCATAATCCCATTTAATATAACATGCACCCCATGCAAATCCAGCTCCGAAAGTTGCAATAATAATATTGTCTCCTTTCCTCAATTCTTTCTCATATTCCCATAAACACAATGGAATTGTTGCTGAAGTAGTATTACCATATTTAGTAATGGTAAGCATAACTTTATCTTTTTCCAGTTTCATCCTTCTGGCAGTAGCTTCGATAATTCTCATATTAGCCTGATGAGGGATTAAATATTTAAGACTTTCGTGTGTAATATTATGTCGTTCCATCATTTTTATAGACGCATCAGCCATATTTGCGACAGCAGCTTTAAATACGGGTTGTCCTTCCTGATAAATAAAATGCTGGCGTCTTAAAATTGTTTCGAAAGTTGCCGGTCTTAATGAGCCTCCTGCAACCTGATGTAAATGATGTCTTCCCGAACCGTCAACCTGCATAAAAGAATCTATAAGTCCATTCTCCTCGGTTGTAGGTTCTAATAATACGGCACCTGCACCATCTCCAAAGATAGGGCATGTATTTCTGTCGTTATAATCAACGATAGAAGACATTTTGTCGGCACCGACAACTACCACTTTTTTATGAGTACCGCTTTCTACAAATTTAGATGCAGTAACAAGAGCAAACAAAAAACTTGAACATCCTGCGTTCATATCATACCCGAAAGCATTTTTTATTCCTACTTTGTCGCATATAATATTTGCAGTTGCAGGAAATTGCATATCGGGAGTAACGACCCCGCATATTAACATATCCACCTCTTCAGGTTTGGTATTTGTTTTTTCTAATAATTGATTCACAGCAGATGTTGCCATGTCAGAAGTTGCAAGACCTTCTTCAAGAAGAATTCGTCTTTCTTTGATACCTATTCTTTCCATTATCCATTCATCCGAGGTATCTACCATTTTTGATAATTCTTCATTTGTTAAAACATAAGACGGAACAAATCCACCTACTCCTTTTATTACTGCTTTAACTTTTGTCATGACTTAAATGCTTTAGTTATACATTCAGAAATATTAGATTTACACATATCTATTGTATGTAAAATCATATTCTTAATTGCAATATTGTTGCTAATCCCATGTCCTACAACAACTGTTTTATTAATCCCCAAAATAGGAGTTCCTCCGTAGTTTTCGTAATTAAAGTTCTCGAAAAATTCATCTTTCACTTGTCGTAGTTTAATAAACTTATAGAAAGCTTCTCCCTGTTTAAGAACAACATTTCCTGTAAACCCGTCTGTAACAATTACATTAACAATTTCGCTGTTACTCATATTATTTCCTTCAACATTTCCGATAAAATTAAAATCTTTTGAAGATTTCATAAGTTGGTAAGCTGATTTAGCCAAAGTGTCGCCCTTCCCTTCTTCTTCTCCAATATTTAACAATCCTACTTTTGGATTTTTAATTTCAAAAACTCTTTCAAGATAAATTGACCCGATAATTCCAAATTGATATAGTACTTCGGGTTTTGTTTCGGAATTAATCCCCACATCAAGAAGAAGATTCATCCCTCCTTTAAGATTGGGATATACAGAGGCTATACAAGGTCTGAATATGCCGGGAATAACTCCAATAACGGTAGTAGCACCGACTAACATTGCTCCTGTATTGCCGACACTTGCGAATCCGTCAATTTCTCCTTGTTTTAAGTATTTAAAGCCCTTGGTTATGCTTGAATTTGCTTTGGCGATAAACGACTTAACAGGGTCATCTCCCATGGCAATTTCTTCGCTACAATCAATTATTACAAAATTATCAAAAGAAGCATTCAGTTCTTTAAAAATATCTTTTATGATATTTTCTTTTCCAAACAGAAATATTTTATCTTCGTTTGATATTTCTTTGCCTGCTAATATCGCACCTTTTGTAATTTCAAAGGGGGCATAATCCCCTCCCATTATGTCTATTCCTATTCGCATAAAAAAATTTAACTTGTTTTTACATCTTTGTCTATAGCAAGTTTACCTTTATAAAAACCGCATTCAGGACAAACACGATGGAATCTTATTGTTGTATTACAATTAGAACATTTTGTTAAAGTTAAAAACTCTGCCTTATAATGTGTGCGACGTTTATCTCTTCTTGATTTTGACTGTTTTCTTTTTGGATGTGCCATCTCTAATAATTTAAATATTATACATCAAACTTTAATTTATAAATTGTTTTAGTTTTTCCCAACGGGGATCAACTTTTGGTTCTTCTTTATTATATTTATTTAGAATTTCTAACATTTTTTTATTGCAATTTGTTTCTCCGTTAGTTGTCGAATGCACACAGCTAATCGGCAATGCAAATTCACAAAATTCATAAATAAATCGACTTATGTTTATTTCATTCGCCTTTTTGTCAAGAATAACATAAGATTCAGTTGTGTCAAAATTTGTTTCATTATCAAAATTAACAACAATATTATCTCTAAAACTTATGTGTTGAGGATAACAATCCAGACATCTGTTACAAATAACATCCAAAGTCCCTGAAACTTCAATATCAAGGAACAATCCGTCAGATTTTTTTAATAAAGTAACTTCAACATCAATACTCCCTCCTGTTAATTGCGGATTATTTCTATTCGCAAAAAAACCGTCATCAACTTTAAAGTCAAAGAAATATTCTTTGTTTTCACTTAATCCTGTTATTTCAATATTATATTCGTTCATAAGCTTTATAAACAAAATTATCGTGCAAAGTTAAAAAAAATATACAAATAAATAAATTTTTCAAATAATTTTTAACGGTACTACCACAAATTTAATGGAAGTTTTAGATTATGATATTAGTGAGTAATTTTGGGAAGCTAATGATATAGGGGTATAGAGTATATAGAACGCCCTCTTATACCCTTCTTTAAAATTACTCATAACCCATTAAAATAGTGATAGAACCTTTTTAACTTTCGGAATTCTGCCATTTTATTATTGATTACGAGGCATAGAAGACAAATAAAAAACCTTTTTTTAATAATATCCTCTTTTTTTAACGTATAAATTTATTTATAATTACCCTGATGGTTGTTCCTGCACCAATTTCAGAGGATTTTACAAATATTTTCCCTTTATGATACTGCCTGATTATTCTTTGGCATAAAGAAAGTCCGAGACCCCATCCTCTGCTTTTTGTGGTATATCCCGGCTGAAATATTGCTTTATGTTTTGATTTCGGAATTCCTTTTCCATTATCAATAAAATCAATTATTACACTTTTTTGTTCTTGGGATACATTTATAGTAATATCCCCTTTCCCCGAAATTGCATCAATAGAATTTTTACAAATGTTTTCTATTACCCATTCAAATAATTCTTTATTTATCGGAGCAATAATTTGTTTTTTCTCTGTATATTTTATTTCAAAGTTTATTGTTTCGGGAGATCTGTATTTAATGTAAGCAACTGTATTATCAATAACATCAACAATATTTGTTTCGGTTAAAACAGGCTTACTTCCGATTTTTGAAAAACGTTCCGTAATTTTTTCAAGTCTTTCAATATCTTTAGTTACTTCAACTGCTAATATGTCATCTTGATTTTTTAGTTCCATTACCTCCGCCCATGCCAGAAGAGAAGATATGGGAGTCCCTAACTGATGAGCAGTCTCTTTAGACATCCCTAACCAAACATGATTTTGTTCGGCTTTGCGGGCAATACTAAATGCAAAATACGAAACCAAAATAAATAATGAAATTATGAAAAGCTGTACATAAGGATAGTATTGAAGTTGCATAAGTAATGCAGAATCATTATAATAAATACGATTTAACTCTTCGCCATCTTCGGTTGTTATAACGAAATAATCCTTATAATTATTTTTAAACTTTTCGAGTGTCCTTTTTCTATAGCGGAAGTCTTCCATCTTTAATGAGTCTAAATTTCTATAAGAAATAATATTCTCATTCGTGTCAACCAATAAAACAGGAATGGTTTCATTATTCATCTGTACCTCAAAAAGAAAACTAATATCATCATCGGGTCCAGCATTTATAAGTTTTTGTGTAGCTTCAGCCCAAAGTTCAATGCGTTTTCTTTCTTCATTTGAAAGTTTTTTCATTAACTTATTGGTGTACCATAAAGATGTTGCTCCTATCAGTACGGCAATAATTAATAATATAAGTTTCCAGCGTCTTTTTTGTGAGTATATATTCATAATTAAATTTATTTAATTAAACTAAACATTTAAGAATTTATTATATTTTTTTAATTCCCGGTATAATTTAATACCCGGGCTGATTTGATAATACATACATTATCTGTATGCCCTGAATAACCAATACAGATGCAATTAATCCGTAAATTAATACAGAACTGATAATCTTATCTGTATTCACAAAAAAATTAGCAATAAGCAAACTTATAGGAACAAATAAAAAAATCATTGATTCTATGCCGGAGTATGGACTAACATAATATCCCGAAAAAATAACACATAAAAAAATTGAAATATTTATATATTTACGGGTAACTAATTTTTTAAAATTACTAACAAAAATCCTGTATATAATACTGGCAATGAGCATTATAAACAATATCAAAGAGATTATAAAGTTTAAACTTGTATATTTTTCAGTATTTTGTTTAAAAAATTCCTGCTCTAAAAATTCCTGCAAGAAATTTATATCTTTATAAAGGAATAAATAACCTGCAAAAAACACAAAAGGAGTTGCAAGTCCCATAAAAAACACGATGAATTCTCTCAAATTAAAAATTCTAAGAATAAAAGCAATAATTAAAATAACTACCGACAATGCAATTATATTAATATAAAAAAAAGATGCCAGTGAGAGAAGAAGTCCTGAATCATAAAAATTTGTAAACGCATTATGTTTACTGTGTATTGTAAGTATCCTGTTTATTGACAACAAAACAAAAATATTTGCCAGCAATTCCGGTGTTAATCTTTGTAATCCTAAAAACAATCCAGATAAAACAATAACAATAAAACCCGGTGATTGATATGCTGATTTAATTATTGAGATTTTTAGATTAGTATTATTTAAAAGAAATGCGATTAAAAAGAACAGCCCGAATGCAATAAATTCCGAAAAAAAAGACCAGAACTGTGTTTTTGGTAATTCGATATTCAACAAAGAGTCGGCAAACACATATTCGGTTTCGACTGACAAATATAAAAATTTAAAACCCCATAATATTACTGCAAATATCAATAATATTAAATAATTTGTCGGTAAATTTTTTTTAAGTGCGTTTATCATTTTAAATCAAATCCTAAATCTTTTCGATAATACATATTTTCAAAATTAATTTTTTGAAGACTATTATAAGATTTTAATAATGCATCATTAATATTATTCCCATAAGAACAAACGGCAATTACACGACCTCCTGATGTAATAATATTGTTATTTTCAATTTTAGTCCCTGCATGAAAAAGGATGCTATCTTTAATATCTTCGCAACCATTAATTATTTTGCCTTTTTCGTATGCTTCGGGATATCCTCCCGAAACTGCCATAACAGCAGCAACTGCTTGGTCAGATATTTTTATTTGTTTTTCATGTAACCTTTTTTCTGCCGTAGCATTTAATAAATCAAGAAAATCCGAATTAATTCTTGGTATAATTGCTTCGGATTCAGGATCTCCCAGCCTTACATTATACTCAATTACATAAGGATTATTCCCGACTTTTATCAGTCCGAAGAAAATAAATCCTTTATAATCTATTCCTTCGGATTTAAGTCCGCAAATTGTCGGAATAATAATCTGTTGTTCGGTTTTTTCTTTTAATTCATTATTAAAAAACGGCACCGGAGAAATTGCTCCCATCCCCCCCGTATTTAAGCCTGTGTCGCCCTCTCCTATTCTTTTATAATCTTTTGCTTCGGGTAATATTACATAATTTTCTCCGTCTGTTAGCACAAAAACTGAATACTCAATTCCGTCCAAAAACTCTTCGATAACTACAGTATGACTTGCTTGTCCGAATTTTCCGTCTAGCATTTCTGCCAAAGAGTTTTTTGCTTCCTGCTTATTTTCCATAATAAGAACTCCTTTCCCTGCAGCCAGACCATCTGCTTTAAGCACATAAGGAGGATCTAAGCTGTCTATAAAATCATAAGCTTCATTAATCGAACTTTTTGTAAAAGCTTTATATAAAGCAGTAGGTATATTATTTTTTTGCATAAATATTTTTGCAAATTCTTTACTACCTTCTAATTTAGCCCCTTTTGAATCAGGTCCGATAATTTTCAAATTCTCAAGTCCCTTAATCTGCCTTAATTTTTCAGTAATTCCGTTTACAAGAGGATCTTCGGGTCCTACAATAAGTAAATCAATCGCCTTTTCAATAATAAATCCCGCAATTGCATTAAAATCTGTCGGATTTAGTTGAATATTTTCAGCAACCCGACTAGTCCCGGCATTACCCGAGGCTACATATAATTTGTTTAACAAGGCACTTTGAGATATTTTCCATGCAATTGCATGTTCCCTGCCTCCTGCTCCCAATACTAATACATTCATAATTAAACTATATCTTGTTTAAAATGGTAAAAATATAAAAAAATAGATTACTAATTGGTATGTAATAAATAAAAAAACTCTCATACAATTTAATCGTATGAGAGTTAACTCTTTGGGTGAATGATGGGATTCGAACCCACGACCCCCGGAACCACAATCCGGTGCTCTAACCGACTGAGCTACAATCACCATATTATTAATCGTTGCAAAAATAAAACTAAATTTTTATTTTTGCAATAGCATCATTAAATTTTATTTATTTTAAAATTATATGATTCAATAATTGGATTTGAAAGTAATTTTTCACATAATTTATCAATTTCTTTTTCAGCCTTTTCTTTATCTGCGGCTTCAATTTCAATTTCAATATGTTTCCCGATACGAACACTCCCGATGCCTTTATAACCGGATTTTAAAGCACTGTTTTTTACTGCTTCTCCCTGCGGATCCAATAACGCTTTAAGAGGCATGATGTCAATTTCTGCAATAAATCTCATTTTATTCTATTTTATTTTTATTAAACATGTTTTTTAATAATGACAGAGCAAGATATAAAATTATTATGAATGCAATACCTATTATCTTAAAAATTATTAACAAAACTATTGATAATATTAAAAATATAATTTGCCAAATATTTTTTTTAAAACTAAACTCTTTAAATTTTAATGAGAATAATTTAATTTTCGACACCATAAGAACAGATACAAAAATAATCAGTCCAGCAAAAAAATATTTATTACAAATTAATTGCGTTACGCAATTATTCTCTGTATCAACATACCATGCTATTGATAAAATAAAAATTGCCATAGCGGGTGTCGGTAAGCCTGAAAATTCATTGGTTTGATTACTGTCAATATTATATTTTGCCAATCTTAATGCGGCAAAAATTACGATTAAAAACGTACTGAAAGACCAAATTCCGGAAAAAACAGAATGATTAACGACTAAATTATACATCAAAGTTGCCGGAGCCATCCCAAAACTAATAATATCAGCCAATGAATCCAGTTGTTTTCCGAAATTTGACACGGTTTTTAACATTCGTGCAGAAAATCCGTCTAAAAAATCCAATATCGCGGCAATAATAATTAGTATTACGGCATACTTAACTTCGCCCTGAAAAGCAAAAACCGTGGCAATACAACCGCAAAACAGGTTTAATGAAGTTATAAATGAAGGTATAAAATTTTTAATTTTCATAATTATAATTAAAAAAAAAGACTATTTTTAGCAATATTTTAACAATTATTAAGTTATTTTGTTACTTATATTAAATTTATATATTAAATGAAATTTAAGGCAAAATTAGTATTAATTATCTTAATAATATCAGCAAATTCTATATTTGCTCAAATAGCACCGAAATATTCCAATGAATTTTTGGCAATAGGAGTAGGTGCCAGGTCTCTTGCCATGGGCGGAGCAGTAATAGGTTCTGTAAATGATATCAGTTCGGTTTACTGGAATCCTGCAGGACTAAACGAACTAAACAGTCAGATGGAAGTAGGTGCAATGCACTCCGAATATTTTGCAGGAATTTCAAAATATGATTTTATTGGTGCATCATACAGATTAAATGAAAGTTCTGTTGCCGCAGTTTCTATGATTAGATTTGGTGTGGATGACATCCCTAACACTTTAGACTTAATTGACAGCGACGGAAATATAAGATATGACAGAATAACTTCATTCTCTGTTGCAGATTATGCTTTTTTGTTTTCTTACGCAAGTACTTCTCTTATAGAAGATTTATCAATAGGCGGAAATGTTAAACTGATAAGAAGAAATGCGGGAGATTTCGCAAATGCATGGGGATTTGGATTTGATCTGGCAGCAATGTATAAATTAAATAACTGGTATTTTGGCGCAAACTTAAGAGATGCTACAAGCACATTTAATGCATGGAGATTTAATCAAGAACTGCTTAGAGATGTGTTTGAAGCAACTGGAAACGAAGTCCCCGAAAACGGGTTGGAAATTACTATGCCCAGAATTCTTTTAGGAATTGGATATTTATTTACAATAAATGACATGTTTACAATTTATCCTGAAATTGCTTTAAACACTACATCAGACGGAAAAAGAAATACTTTAATAAAAACAAATGTAATAAGTATTGACCCTGTTATGGGACTGGAACTTGGATATAATAATCTTGTGTTTGTCAGAGCAGGTGTTTCAAATTTCCAGTTTATACCGGATTTCGACCAAACACAAACATTGTCATGGCAACCAAATATCGGAGTAGGATTAAATTTTCAAGGATTAAGAATTGACTACGCATTAACAGACATAGGAGACCAAAGCATTGCATTGTATTCTCACATATTTTCTTTGAGTTATGTTTTTGATACAAGCATCTTTTTTTCAAAATAATTGCTTATATTTATTTTTTTTTTTATTTTTATATTTTATTTTTAACCTATGATACAAAAAATACATCGAAAATTTTTGATTTGTGTAATTGTTTTAATTTCACAACTTTTTTCCTACGCTCAGGTATTTAATAATGAGTGGATTAATTACGACCAGCAATATTTCAGAATAACATTGAGTAAAGACGGGCTTTACAGACTTACCTATTCTGAGTTATTAACAGCGGGAATCCCTGTAAACACAATTGACCCTAGAAATATTCAACTGTTTCATAACGGGACAGAGCAGTATATATATATTGAAGGTGAAGGAAGCCTAGGAGTTTTTGACCCTAACGGATATATAGAGTTTTACGGAAAAAGAAATCGGGGCGAACTGGATTCGGTATTTTTCAGATTTCCCGATAATCGGATAAATCCCGATTATAGCTTTTATAATGATACGTCTTCATATTTTATTACATGGAATAATTCCATTAATAATCGCAGAACACAAACAATTAATGACTTGGATTTTACTCCTTATATATCTTCGGCTCAGAATTTTTGTTCCAAACATATCCGAATAAATTATACAGGAGCCTATTACCAAGGACGTAATCGCTATTTTTTTGCCGAAGGTGAGGGATATTTTGATAATGCCGTAATTTCAGATAATTCTCCTGTTACAAAAACCATACAAACTCCAAATATATATAATACAAGTACCCCGACAGAAATTGAACTCGCCGTTGTCGGAATTCCCGCAACAGATTTTTATTCTTCGGTGCCTCACCATTTAAAGGTTAATATTATGGGGACTACAATGGTAGATGAAAAATACACAGGCTATGATTTTGTCAGAAAACAACTTGGTATTTCAAGTCAGAATATTTCATCATCAATTTCATTTGTTTTCTCCAGTCATGATACAGAGAAACCAACTATACCTGACAGAAATGCCGTTTCTTACATAGATATTAAATATCCTCATAAATGGGAATTTGGAAATAATGATTATTATGAATTTTACTTAAAACCAAACAATCAGTCGGATAAAGACTATATTGAGATATCCGATTTTAACACCTCTTCAAATGTTGTTTTATATGATTTAACAAATAATTATAGAATTATTACTTCGGTTGAAAATAATAAAATAAAAGCATTGGTCCCTGATGCAGATACGGAAAGATTTTTAGTATTAAGAAATCAGTCGGGTTACATGAACGTAACAGGGATTCATGAAATCAGCAATAATAACAGATTTGTTGATTATATGAGCATAAATCCTACCCACGACTACATAATCATAACCCATAAATCACTGATGAATGCAGCAGAACAATATGCTTCCTACAGAAATTCGACAGGAGCCAATGTTATTTTAGTTGATATTGACCAGCTATATTATCAGTATGCTTACGGTGTAGTAAAGCATCCTGTATCAATCAGAAATTTTTGTAATTATTCATATAATTTAAAATCGGATTTTAAGCATTTGTTTTTGCTTGGAAAATCAATCCATTCAATAGATTTCAGAAAAAACAGCACTAATTTTAAAAACTGTCTGGTACCTTCGGCAGGAAACCCGTCAAGTGATAATTTATTAACGGCAAGACTGACAAACACTCTTTTTGACCCGCTGTTTGCGACAGGACGATTTAGTGCAAGAAACGAAAAAGAGGTACTGGATTATTTGGACAAAATAATTGAATATGAATCCCTCCCGGCTGCAGAGTGGATGAAAAATGTAGTTCATTTCGGAGGAGGAGCATACGCACACGAACAAAACACATTTGCAAATTATCTGAATAATTATAAACAAATAATAGAAGATACTTTATTTGGAGCAAAAGTAAGTTCGTTTTTCAAAACCAGTTCGGAACCAGTCCAAATAAGTCAATTCGATTCTATCAGGAATTTAATCGAAAACGGAACAACTTTAATGACATTTTTCGGACATGCTTCTGCTTCAGGATTTGACCAAGGCGTAGATAATCCCGAAAATTATTCAAACAGAGGAAAATATCCGTTTATACTTGCCAACAGTTGTTTTCCGGGAAATATTCATTTGGCTTCATCTAATAGTGTAAGTGAAAACTGGGTTAATATTTCACAAAAAGGAGCCATAGGATTTTTAGGATCTGTCGGAGCAGGTATCGGTTCTAACTTAAATCTTTTTTCACTGGAATTTTATAAAAATATGACTTACAAAAACTATAATAAAAGTATCGGGGTGCAAAAAAATAATACGATTAAAGTATTACAAACAACAGAAAATGCGAATAATATATTTATAGAAGCATTACTTCTGGAGATGACATTACACGGAGACCCCGGATTGATTATTAATTCTCACGAATTACCCGATTTAGTACTTGAACCTTCGGGCATAAGTTTTATTCCAAATGAAATAACAACAATATCAGACAGTTTTGACGTTGAAGTTGTAATCAAAAATATCGGGAGAGCAGTTTCCGATACTTTCCTCGTTACTGCCGACAGAACATTTCCTAATAATAATACTGAAAATTATTACCTCGCCGTTGACGGATGCAATTATATGAAAACCATTAAATTCAGATTTCCGGTTGATAAACTGGAAGGACCCGGTATGAACAGCATCCGCTTTTTTGCAGACGCAGGAAATAATATCGAAGAACTGGATAAAACAAATAATGAAACAACTGTAAACTTTTTAATAAAATCAGGAGATATCTATCCGATTTATCCTTATAAATATTCAATTTATCCTGATAATGAAGTTATTTTAATGGCATCAACAATTGACCCGTTTATTGAATTAAGCGAATTTGTATTCAGAATAGATACTACAGATGCTTTTAATAGTCAGTCAGGAAATCCTATGGCACAAGGAACGATTTTAGAAAGCGGAGGAATTGTCAGCTGGAAAGTGCCTTTTTCTTTAAAAGAAAATACCGTCTATTATTGGCAGGCTGCATATAATCACAGCAATCCGGAGAAAATCGTGTGGAGAGAAAGTACTTTTATCTATATCCCGGGCGAAGAAGGATGGTCTCAGGCTCATTTTTATCAGTTTAAAGAAAATGATTACAGATTTATTGATTATAATAAACCCGAAAGACTTTATGAATATGTTACAACTCCAAAACAACTTCATTGTTATAATACAGGTGTTCTTAATTCAAATACATATTTTCAAATAAGATGGACAATTGACGGCTCGGTAATGAACGGGGAAGGCGATTATTCATCAATGGGAACCGCACCTGCCATGATGGTAGTCGTTATTGATCCGCACACACTCACGGCATGGCCCTCAAATAAAGAAGCATACGGACACAGAAATTATCCGCATAGTCCGGCAAGAAACAGACCTGATTATTTTTATGTTTTTAACTCAGGCTCAGGAAGTTCTCCTGACATAGATGGTCTTCAAAGTATGAACAGCTTGCTTAATATTGTTCCGAAAGATCATTATATTTTGGTTTACTCATGGGGGAATGGCTATTTTGAACAATGGCCCGAAAATATTTATGATACTTTCGAAAACATGGGTTCAATTCATATAAGAAATATCGAAAACACTCATCCTTATATATTCTTTACCAAAAAAGGAGATACAAGTTTTACACAGGAAAAAGTCGGATATTCTTACTCTGATGTTATTAATTTATATGTTGACCTTGAAACAAATTTCAATTACGGAAATATCAAAAGCGTTTTGGTAGGTCCTTCAAATAACTGGCAATCTTTACACTGGGATTTCAAATCTACTAATACTTCTGATAATGATGAAATTGAACTGAAAGTTTATGGTATTAATAAGAAAGGTGACGAAAACCTTCTGATGGAAAATATAATTCCCGGCAATTTTGATATTTATAATTTGGAAAATTCAATTGATTATACAGAATACCCTCATGTAAAACTTGATTTTTTTACAAAAAACGATTCTTCAAAAGTGCCCGCACAGTTAACAAAATGGCAATTAAAATTTGAACCCGGACCTGAAACAGCAATTGACCCTAACTCAGGATACCACTTCTGTTGCGACACAATAGGAGAAGGTGGAGAAATTAAATTTGCCGTTGCTACAAAAAATATTTCAAATTATGATATGGACAGTTTAAGAGTTAAATACTGGCTTCAGGATAATAGCTATAAAAAAACTCTTATTGATTTAAGAACCTTGAGACCACACCCTGCCGGAGATGTAATAATTGATACGGTTACATATTCTACACTTGGATTAAGCGGAATTAACAGTATTTGGGTGCAGTACAATCCTATTAATGAAGAAACAGGAACATATTATCAGCAAGAACAATATTATTTTAATAACATAGCGGCTAAATATTTTTATGTGCAGAGAGATGTTATTAATCCTCTTCTTGATGTTAGTTTTGACGGAAGATATATCATGGACGGAGATGTTGTGTCGGCTCGTCCTGAAATTTTAATTCAGTTAAAAGACGAAAATAAATTCTTAGCTCTTAATGACACTTCATTATTCAGGGTATTTATTACAGATATGCAGTCAGGAGAAGAAGAAAGAGTTTATTTTGCAACACGTAACCATCCCGAAGAAGACTTAATCTGGGTGCCGGCAGTATTGCCAAATAACAGTTGTCAAATAATTTATACCCCTGTTTTTGAGAATGACGGAATATATCAGTTAAGGGTTCAGGCTACTGATGTATCAAAAAATGAATCCGGCAAATATGATTATATAATAAGATTTGAAGTCATTAATAATTCTACAATAACACATTTATTAAATTATCCGAATCCTTTCAGTACAAGTACAAGGTTTGTTTTTGAATTAACCGGATATCAGGTTCCCGATGATTTAAGGATTGAAATATTTACCGTTACGGGCAGACTTGTTAAAGTCATCTTTTTGGACGAACTCGGTCCTATAAGAGTTGGCAGAAATATTACAGAATATGCTTGGAATGGCAAAGATATGTACGGAGACCAACTTGCCAACGGGATATATTTTTATCGCGTAAAAGCTACAATTGATGGTCAAGATATAGAACACAGAAACACAGAAGCCGATAAATATTTTAAAAAGGAAATAGGAAAAATGTATCTGTTAAGATAATTATGCTTCCGCTATTCTTATGGATAATAATATAATTTACGCATTTTTACTTACTTTATTTGCCGGACTTTCCACGGGAATAGGTGGTTTAATTGCATTTTTTACAAATAGAACAAATAAAACCGTTCTGTCTTTCAGTTTAGGATTTTCGGCAGGAGTAATGATTTATATTTCATTTGTTGAAATTTTACCCGAATCCGTTGAAATAATAACACAAGATTTTAATAACTCAGGAGAATGGTATGCTGTACTTGCTTTTATAGGAGGGATTCTTCTTAGTCTTATTATTGACAAACTTGTTCCTAAAAAAATCAATCCTCATGAAATACGTTTTGTCGAAAGCATGAACGAAGATGTCAAAAAACAGAGGCTACATAGAGTCGGAATAGTTACAGCAATAGCAATTACCTTACACAATTTTCCCGAAGGAATAGCAACTTTTATCACTGCATATTCCGATTTGGAATTGGGGATTCCTGTTGCTATTGCAGTTGCAATTCATAATATCCCCGAAGGAATAGCTGTTGCAGTTCCAATTTATTATGCTACCGGAAACAGAAAAAAAGCATTCAAATGGTCTTTCCTTTCAGGACTGGCAGAGCCTCTAGGTGCTGTTGTTGCTTTCTTAATTATTATGCCTTTTCTTACAAATCTGATTTTCGGAATTGTTTTGGCTTCGGTGGCAGGAATAATGGTGTTTATTTCTTTTGACGAATTATTGCCGGCTGCAAAAGATTACGGCAAAAATCATCACATAGCAACTTATGGAGTAATCCTTGGCATATTGGTTATGGCTATAAGTTTGTTGTTGCTTTAAACCCCTGTTTTGTACATTGGGACACCCACTTCTGAATTAAATTTATATCTTTCTTATTATAAGAAGCTTATAAAATAATTAAACCGTTCCGACAAACGAATAGTTATATTTTAAACATAATGCAAAGTCGGAACACCGCTTTATGTCGCATCTTATACAAAACCGCCAACAGCTTTGATGTTGGCAGTGGTTTTGTTAATGCCGACACAATTTTTTTATACAACTGTCGGTATTAGGATTTGCGTTAAGAAAATTATGGTGATTGTCGTTAAGAAATTCAGACTGTTTGAGCAGAGCGAGTTTCTGAATTTTAGACAATTACCATAATTTTTAGCAAATTCTAAGCGGCGACAGTCGT
>SLSH01000274.1 GCA_007130555.1 Bacteroidales bacterium | reverse complement strand
TAGTCAAAGCAAGCTTTGCCTCTGCTCTTGCTTCGTTCGTCAGTTCCTGACGATTAAAAACTTCGCAAGCCTTGAACTCGAACATTATGAACTAGACACTGACTGTATTGACAGACACTAATTAGTGTATAAGCTTCTTATAATAAGAAAGATATAAATTTAATTCAGAATTGGGTGTCCTAGTGCACAAAACAGGAAGTTTTGTTATGTACTAAGAAAAAATCAATAGTTTTTTTTGGTTATAAATAATTTTCTTATTTTTGATTGTTTTATGATTATAAATAAAATATCGGAAATGAAGTGAACCCTGTTTCACTATAAAAAAAACAGGCTGTCCCGTGCAGCTTACGGGGGCGGAACCGAAAAGCCTTAAGAGTAGGAGTAATTAAAATTTATTATTATGGGAATTTATTTTGTTTTATGGTTAGCAATTTTTGTTTTAATGTTTGTTTCCTATTGGAAAATATTCACTAAAGCAGGAAAACCGGGATGGGCAATTATTATCCCGATTTATAACATCATTGTTTTACTGGAAATAGTCGGGAAACCTTTGTGGTGGATAATACTCTTCTTAATTCCCGGAGTGAATATTGTTTTTTTTATTTGGACAATAAACATGCTGTCTAAAAGTTTTGGTAAAAACGAAGGATTTACTGTTGGAATTATTTTCCTGTCATTCATTTTTATACCAATATTGGGACTCGGAGATGCAAAATATTTAGGCCAGGCAGGAGCCAAAGCAGCAGCAGCAACAACAACAACAACAACAACAACAACAGAAACAGAAATAAAAACAGAAGTAGAAACTGAAAATAAAGAAGTAAATAAGGATGTCTAAATTCTTATGATTATCATGCTTTCTTTATCTGCCGAAAATACCTGTTTTGAAGTCTAAAACGCAGAAAATATAAACTTTTTAGAAAGGTTTATTTTAATAAATACAGTTTTCGATTTCTTATTATAATAAATAATTAAAATTTTAACAAAAAAATGAAATTTATGAAAAAAGTACTGATTGTTATTTTAGTTGTAAGTATATTCTCGGGATGTAAATTTATTGACGAAGAAAAAGATATTACAAGGATAAGCGGAGAAATTGCCAATCATAGAAATGAAAAAATTGTTGTTGCATATAATAGCGTTTCCGACACAGTGCAAATAAATGATGAAGGCTTTTTTACTATTACAGTAGATCTCGAAAAACCTGCATACATATATTTATCAAGTAATTTTAATAATCTTGTACTATATTTAATCAAAGGAACTAAAATAGATTTTACCGCGGATTTTAATGATTTTAATAATTCAGTAAAATTTCAGGGTGATTTGATTAAAATTAACGAATATCTTAATAAACAAAATATTACAATCAATAATACAGCTTTTAATAGTGCCGAATTTCTATACGCTTCCGAGCCGGAAGTTTTCGAAAATTCTTTCAATAAATTTAATGATGAATTAAACTCTGATTTAATGAGATTTAATGAATCGTATTTATCAAAATATGAAAAATTTATTGAATTCGAAGAGTACAGATTAAAATATATGTCTTTATCTCTATTACTGCAGTATCATAACAATATAAAAGAAGAAGCACACGAAGATTTAAACTATCTTATCAACGAGCATACAGCAAATATCGAATTAAATAATCCCGATTTAATAATGATATGGGAATACAGAAATTTTTTGCCCCAATATGTTAATTATAAGTTTGTTAAAAAAGTTTCGGAGGAAGAAACGAAAATTGCGACAGTTGCCGAATATGCATCTGCTTTATTTGAAATTATTGAAGAAGAATTTAACAATGATTTAATTCTCGAAGAATTATATTTTGTTTTTCTTGATGAACTTACAAGTAATTATGGTGTTAATGATATGCATGATTATTTTGAAAGATATAAAAATCTTAATACCGATAAAAATAAACTGAAAATAATTGAGGATTCTTTTAATATCTGGAACAGATTATCCGAAGGACAACCATCGGTAGATTTTTCGTTTCCTGATATAAACGGAAATATTTATAAACTTAACGATTTCAAAGGAAAATACGTTTACATTGATGTATGGGCAACATGGTGCGGACCGTGCAGAATCGAAATGCCACATCTGAAAAGGCTTAAAGAAAATTTTAAAAATAAAAACATCGAAATAATAGGCATATCTGTTGACGAAAGAAAATCAGACTGGGAAAATTTTATTAATAGAGAAAATTTAGGAGGAGTTCAGTTATATGCCGGCGGTTGGAATAACGAGCTTGTTCAGCATTTTATGATTACAGGGATTCCGCGTTTTATTCTTTTAGATAAAGATGGTAAAATAATAAGTGCAAATGCCGAAAGACCATCAGGAAAAATAGAGGAAATTCTTAACGAACTGGAAGGAATATAAACTCACTACTTATTTTTCGATTCAGGTAATTTTTTAAATTCTTCAATATCAATTCTTTTTTCGTTAGTTATAAATATATTAGGATGAATAAAATTCCCGTATTGATTGATTTCGTTAAAAATTTGATGTAATAAATCAACCAAATCCAGAAAAACCGGAACAAGACATGTAGCAACCGCATAATTTTCGGAAAATTTAATCTCTTCCAACATACAGTCTTCTTTTTTGAAAAAATATTCAAGCTCTCCTTTTATTGTTTTTTTTTGATAACCATCAAAAGACTTTTGTTTGGCGGTATATATCCCGAAAGAATATCTTAATCTGTGTTCTTTACCTCCCAACCCCGAAGCAATATAAATTTTTGATTCTTCGAGAAGTTTGGATTCTAAAAATAATCTGGCTTGCTGGTATGCTAAAAATGTCCAAGTCTTTAGTTCTTTTTCGGCTTTTTTTAGATATTTTTCAATTATTCTAAAACTTTTGACTTCCCCCAAGCCCACTAAAATCGCCAAAAGTTCTTTCTTTCTTTCGATTTGTGTTTCGGGATTAAAAAGTTCTTTTTGATAATTTTCGACATTGTGGTCTTTATCAAGTTTATTATCAAGTTTTTGTAATGCTTCAAAAAAATCTATTTGAATATTAGGGTCAACACTGGTTTCTACTATAGAAATTCTTTCAGGATTATTTAATGCCAATTCCCGCATTTTTTTCATCATTCTTTCCTGATCTCTCATGTTTGTATTCATTTGAGTTTTTCCGTTATATTAAACAAATGAATTATTTAGAATCTTTAACATCAATAATTTTTCCGGTAAAATACAAATCTTCTCCTGCCAGCGGATGATTAAAATCAACTACTACAGAGGAATCTTTAATCTCTGTTACAATACCGTCAAACCTGTTGCCCTCGGCATCCTGCATAGGAACATGTTCTCCCACTTTCGGAAGTTCTGTCATTTCTTCCTGTAAAAAAACATCCTTGGGAAATTCTGCTATTGCATCTTCGATTTCATCTCCGTATGCTTCGTCTTTACTTAAAGAAAATTTAAAATTATCCCCTTTACTCAAATCTTTAATTTTACTTTCAAAACTTTCAAGCATATTTCCATCTCCGTAAACAAAAACCAGAGGATTTTCAGGCTTTGTTGATTCAACCAATTCCCCCTCAAAACCATTTAAATGTAAGTCGTAAGTTAAATTTACAATTTTTCCTTTTTCAATCTTCATATTAAATCATTTTAATTATTAATAATTAATAAAATGTAAAACTAAGGCTAATAAATTGAAATACAAATTAATTAAATGTTTTTTTTCTATATTTGAAAACTTACCCTTATTACAGGATTTGGATATAATGAATGTAGATATTCATTAAAATTATAAAGAACTTTAATAATAACATAAGAACGTCCGCCAAATCCTGATTGTAAAGCAAACCCAAGCAACGGATTTACCTGCCATTTCTCATCTCTGCCCAAATCGGAATAATAACTCTCTACATTCATTATGTTATATTCGCCATATAAAAGTAATGAACTTTTTGATGAAATAAAAGGTATTATCTCCTCAAGTTCTTTAATTATCGTATAACTTGCAAAAGCATTTCCTCCCCAGAGAGAAATTGAATAAGGGTTATTGTCTGCCTTTGAACTCATATAAATATAATTTCCTCCGATTCCTGCAGAAAGACGGTTTGTAATCCTGTAACCTATAATCGGATTTACACTTATAAAAGTATAATAACCAAAACTTAATCCGATATTTCCTCCGTAAAAAATGCGTTCCGAAAATGACGGCTTGTCTTCTAATTCTAAATACTGAGATTTTACGGTAAATACCAATAATATGCAAAAACTAAAAACTATTAATACTTTTTTCATTTGTTTATAAATTTTATAATCAAATCATTTGATTATCAGTCAATTAATTGCCCCGCAAAATATTTATTAATTTAATATTCATCAATAGCTTCATAAATTACATCCAGTATATTCCCCCGTATTCTCATTGAATTAAGTTTTCTGTTATTTGCACTTGGATATACTCTGTTTGAAAGAAAAACATAAACAAAATCGTATTCGGGATCTGTCCAAACCATAGTCCCTGTAAAACCAAGATGTCCGTATGATAATTTTGAGGCATAATTTCCTCCTATGCCATTACCGTTGTTATTTGGTTCGGGTTTATCAAAACCTAGAGAACGTCTGCTGAAACTCCTATCATAATAATCCGTAAACAATCGGACGGTTTCTTCGGAAAAATATCTCTCTTCTCCGTATTCTCCGTTATTTAAAAACATTTGCATCAGTTTTAAAACATCATTTGCATTTCCGAATAATCCCGCATGTCCGGCAATTCCGCCAAACATTGCCGCCGCATAATCATGAACATATCCGTGCAAAAGTTGTTTGCGGAATATTTTATCAATTTCTGTCGGAACAATTATGTCTTTTTCAAAATAATTTAAAGGATTATATCGTAAAGAATTTGCTCCCAATGAATTATAGAAATTATTATAAACATAATCATTAAAACAGGTATCGGTTATGTTTTCAATAATATCCTTTAAAATATAAAATCCTACATCAGAATACAAATATCTTTTTCTGTTTATTATTCTGCTATCAAAAATCCTGTGATAAATAGTATCCAAATACGACCGGTGCATATACATATTTTCCGCTACTTTGATATTAAATAAATCATCCTGAACCGAGGAATATACCGCATTAAATATCGAGTCATCGGTAATCGTTTCCGCATAAAACGGAATCCATGAAATCAAACCGGACTGATGAGTAAGAATATCTCTGAAATTTATGTCTTTTTTGTCGGTTGTATCAAGCCCCGGTATATATTCCGATATTTTATCGTCTAATAATATTTTATCCTGTTCATAGAGTCTCATAATTGTTGCAGTAGTTGATAGTACTTTAGTTAATGACGCCAAATCGTATATGGCAAAATCATTTACGGGATTATCTTTTTTGTCGGTATGATATCCTATGGATTTATTGTAAAATACAACCCCGTTTCTTGCAATCATTACTCTTGCTCCGGGATAAGCTTTTTCTTCTAATCCGTCAAGTAATAACGAATCAATTTTTTTAAGAATTTCGCGGTTTACTTTAACTTCTTCGGGAAATTTGCTGTATTTTAATCTGATTTTTTCAGTATCAACACCCGAACCAACAGGAAAGTACTCATTCGGACTTACAGG
>SLSH01000027.1 GCA_007130555.1 Bacteroidales bacterium | reverse complement strand
CAGGACCGTCGTATTTACCTAATCTTGGTTCTACAATTTTTTCGGTTACCCATGTCCCTACAATTATTACAAGAAAACTAGAAATAAACATAAAATAGTAATTTACTGCCGGATTCACACTTATTCCGGGAATAATCATTTCTGCTGCTGACTCTGATATTCCTGCAAGTATCGGATCAATTGAACCCACAAAAAAGTTTGCTCCAAAACCTCCGCTTACACCACAAAATGCAGCAGCAAGACCTGCCATCGGATGCCTGCCCAATGCATGAAAAATCATTGCCCCTAATGGTATTAAAACTACATATCCTGCCTCGCTTGCAAGGTGAGATATGATACCTGCTAAAACAATAGATGCAGTGATTAATTTGGGTGGTGATTTAAGTACCAGTGCCCTTATCATTAAAGTAAAAAGTCCCGAACCTTCGGCAACTCCGATACCAACCATTACTACCAGTACATATCCGAGAGGAGGGAATAAAAGGAAATTCCTCAATAAATTTGTGTAAATCCATCTGAGACCGTCTGAACTTAATAGATTTTTGGTTTCAATAATCGTTCCGTCAACAGGATGCTGTGCCTGAACGTTAAGTAAGTAACCGATTAGTGACAGAATTGCAACCAATACTGCCAACATAGCAAAAATTGTTGCGGGATGAGGTAATTTATTTCCTACAACTTCAATAAAATTCAAAGATTTTGCAAATGATCTACTTAAAAATCCCTTAATTCTTTGCGGAAAACTTTTCATAATAATATTTTTTTAATTTATGTTGTAATCAATATATTTATCCGGCATTTCTTTGGAGCCGGGATTTGTGATTAGATAATATTCAAACCATTCCAATGTCCTTAGCAGATAATCATACCTGTTGATGTTCTTTGCATTTCCGTGTCCCTCACCGGGATATAATACAAAGCGAACCGGTGCTTTGCCGTGTAATTTTAATGCCCTGTAAAGTTCTAACCCCTGAGAAACAGGAATTCTGGGATCTTCTTCTCCGTGCAAAATCAAAGTAGGAGTTTTGCTTTTATGTGCATATTTAACAGGACTTGCATTCCAGACTTTATCGTGATTTTCGTGTGTCCAAAATCCCCAGTGTACGTAATAATCTTCATAAGGAATATCTGTTATTTTACGTTTCGAAACCTGATTTGCAATTCCTACAAAAACTACTGACGCTGCAAATCTGTCGGTATGCTTTGTTGCCGAGTATGCCGCAAAATAACCCCCATACGAACCTCCCCCGATTCCTACTTTATTTTTGTCAACCATGCCGGTTTCAATTAAGTAATCAATTCCGTCCAGAACATCGTCATATTCAACTCCCAATAAATCTCCGAAACCTACCATTGTAAAGTCAACTCCTCTGCCCGAACTTGCCCGGTAATTAGGAGAAAAAACAAAAAATCCTTTTGATGAGGCAAACTGACCCCATCTTGAATAATGAGACTGCCAGCCATTTTTGACACAAGCCTCGGGTCCGCCATGAATATAAACAATCAGCGGATATTTTTCACCTTCTTTATAATCAAGCGGATAAACCAATACTCCGTCAATATCTTTGCCGTCACGGGCAAAATATGTGATTTTCTCCTGTTTTGACAATTCAATCTCTGCTAACCATGAATTATGGTCGGTAAGTTTATTTATTTTTTTGTTTTTTAAATCATATTGAATTAATTCATTGGGATACTGCCATGTATTACCTGCAAAGAAAATATTCTCATCCGATTTAAAAAAACGACTGTAAACGATTTTCCCGCCTGCAAGTACGGTTTCTCTGCTCATATCGTTAATGTTCAATCTTGTAAGTCCTATATCAACACTTTCTTCGGCTGCGTATAATATATTTTCGCTGTCTTCCCATGCAATATCAATAACAGATAATTCCAGTCCTTCAACAAGATTTTTTAAATCACTAAAACTTTGTTCTTTATCTTTCGGGTCAAGAATAAACAAACTGCCACAAACCGAGTCGTATAAATCAGAAGCTGATATAAATGCAAGTTTTTTGCTGTCGGGACACCAAGCCATTTTTCCTAATTTGCCGGGATTATCAAATATTTTAATTATTTCTCCTGTTTTCAAGTCAATTATATGTATGCGTTGAAACATATAATAATAGTCAATAAGATTTTTCTCAGATACTGCAAGAGCAATTTTTGTTCCGTCAGGAGATATTTCAAAATCATAAACAGTTATGTCCTTAATAATTATTTCGCTTGTTTGTTCCTGAATATTATATCGATATAACTCTATATGCAATAACTCCTCTTCAAAAATCTTAATGTCTATTCCTTTTTCGTTTAATGCTTCTCTCTCGTCTGATATTGTTTGTCTTGCAACAAATAATAATTCATCGGAATTTATAAACTGATAAGAATTTACTGTTCTTTCAAAATCGGTAAGCTGTGTTATTTCTCCACTGGAAATATCCAAACTAAAAACCTGATTTCCATTGGTTTCATCTGTATTTTGTCTGAAACAGATTTTGTCATTATCCGGCATCCACGAAAGTGATGAAATATTTACTTCTCCTTTTTTTAATGATATATTTTCATTTTTAACAATATCAAAAACATGAAGTTCGCTGTATCTGGTTCCAATTCCGTCTTCAATGCTTTTTGGAATAATTAAAGTATATGCAACATAATTCCCGTTATCGGAAACCGATACTTCGTTTACCATTTTAATTTCGGATAAATGTTCCGGAAGAAGCCCCTTTTGTGCAAATAAAAGATTAAAACCAATAAAAACAATTGAAATAAAGCAAGTTATTTTTTTCATATTAATTCTGTCAATTAATTTGTAAAAAAAAAGAATACAAACATATTAAAAAAAATATTATTACTTCAAATTTAATGCAGATTTTTTTAGAAACCCGAAAACTCACAACTCACTCTTTATCTCTCTTCTTTTACGCTAAAAAATTATACCGATTTGAAATATTTACTTAATCGGTATATTCTTTAAAATTTCTATAGTAAAATCCCAGAATTTCTGTACACTTTCTATATGAACTTTTTCATCCGGCGAATGAGGGAATCTAATAGTTGGACCATAAGAAATCATATCCCAGTTAGGGTATGCTGCTCCAAGTATTCCACATTCTAATCCTGCATGAATAGCCATAATTTTAGGAGTTTTTCCAAACTTATCGGAATAAACTTTTTGCATTGTTTTTAGAATTGTCGAATCCATATTTGGTTTCCAACCCGGATACGAACCTTCAAAGCTTACGTCCGCACCGATAAGGTCAAAAATTGTTCCTATTTTGTATTGTACAGCAACTTTTGCAGTATCAACAGAACTTCTTACAAGACAATTAACATTAAACTTACCGTCTTTACAGATTGCAATTGCAAAATTATTTGAAGTTTCCACTAATCCCGGCATACTGTCACTCATTCTTTCCACACCGTGCGGACAAGCAAAACAAGCTTTAATCATTTTTTCTTTTGCATTATCATCAATAATTTTTGCCGGCATATCGGTTTTATTTGCCTTAAAACTTAAATCCGGTTCTGTGGCACTAAATTCATTTTTATAATTATTTTCGAATAATTTAACTTCTTCTTCAAATTTTTGAATTTGACTATTCAATATCAGAATGGTTGCAAATGATTCTCTCGGAATTGCATTTCTCAGATCTCCACCTGCAACATCCGAAAGTTTAAAATCAAAATTATATAAACAATGATTTAAAAATCTGAACAGTAATTTATTGGAATTTGATCTGCCGATATTGATATCCATACCGCTATGTCCTCCTTTAAGACCTGTTGCTGCAAGTTTATATGCAGTATATCCTGTCGGGGCACTATGTTCGTTATAATTCATATTTACATGAACTTCAACACCTCCTGCACATCCGACATATATTTCCCCTTCATCTTCGGAGTCTGTATTTAATAGTATATCACCTTTAAGAATTCCCGGTTTAAGATTATTTGCACCTGTCATTCCTGTTTCTTCATCAATTGTAAATAATGCTTCCACAAGACCATGTTCAATATTATTAGCTTCAAGAACAGCCATTGCAACTGCAACACCGATACCGTTATCTGCGCCGAGAGTAGTTCCGTCTGCGGTAACCCATTCTCCGTCAACAAATACATTTATTGGGTCTTTTTCAAAATCATGAACTTTATCTGAGTTTTTTTGTGGCACCATATCAAGATGTCCCTGAAAAATTACACCCATACGATTTTCCATCCCTTGTACGGCAGGTTTACGTATCATTACATTGCCAACTTCATCAACTATTGTTTCTAATCCCAAATCTTCACCAAATTTTTTCATAAATTCTATAATTTTGGCTTCATTTTTGGATGGTCTTGGAATTTGAGTAAGGTTGTAAAAATGTTTCCATACTCTTTCCGGATTTAAATTTTTAATTTTGCTCATAAATTTATATTTTTGTCGGTTAATAATTAAAATCATAAAATTACAAATAAAAATTATAATTATGAAAAAATTATCTTTAATATATCTTAAAATAAGCCTGTTTGTTTTAATCTCTTATTTAAATACACCTGCTCAAAGCACTTCTTTAGTAAACTGGATGAGTTTTGAAGAAGCGGTAAAAAAACAAGAAGAAGCCCCTAAAATTATTTTAATAAATATGTACACAGACTGGTGCGGATGGTGCAAAAGAATGGACGAAAACACGTATGGAAACCCTGCTATTGCATCGTATATAAACACTCATTTTTATCCGGTAAAATTTAATGCAGAACGAAAAGATACTATCGAGTATAAAGGGAATACATATATAAATGACGGACAAGGAAGGCGTCCTTCTCATCAACTTGCACAAGCTTTAATGGGTGGCAGAATGTCTTTCCCTACAACCGTTTATATTGATGATGATTTCAGAGCATACCCCGTACCCGGATATATGGAACCTGACAGAATTGAATCGCTGTTAGTATATTTTGCAGAAAAAATAAATAAAAATTGCGACTTTACAGATTTTGATGTTGATTATAAAAATACTTTCAATACCGATTTTTCGGAAAATATTGACGGAGTCGTTAATTGGATTGATTTTGATGATATCGCCGAAAAAATGAAACATGAACCCAAAAAAATGATACTATTCTTAAATTCCGATTATGCCAACGGTAGTAAAATGATGATTAATTCAGTTTTTAAACATCCTGTAGTAAGCAGATATCTTAACGAAGAATTTTACTCCGCAAAAATTAATTATGACACAAAAGATACTTTGGAAATTTTAGATAATGTATTTATAAATGAAGGAGAACAGTTAGGATATCCGCATCAATTAACAATCACGTTGCTACAACCTGATATAAGACTTCCCGCAATGATATTTTTCGATTCCGGATCCAATCTGATTTTTGCTCTAAGAGGATATTACCCCCCGAAAATTATTGAAAGATATTTAAGTTTTATAAGTCTAAAACTGTATAAATCGGAATCGTGGGAAGATTTTAATGAAAAATTTATTAGTGAGATAGAGTAATTTTTAATAAATTTGAGTTATGTAAAATTTAAAAATTAAAAAACTCTCATTTTTTTACATTTAAAAATCATAAAAATAATTGATTACTTAGCCTCAATTTTGTATTAAATATAATGTTTCAAAAAAAATTATAT
>SLSH01000080.1 GCA_007130555.1 Bacteroidales bacterium | reverse complement strand
GTAAAACTTTCGCCTGCATATATTACCAAACCGATTCTGTCGTCAGGTCTGCTTGCAATAAATTCCATTCCAATGTTTTTTGCCGCTTCTATTCTGTTGGGTTTAAAATCTTCTGCTAACATACTTCCGCTGATATCAAGAGCCAGAATAATATCAACTCCCTCAACTTCCCTTTCTTCCCAACTGTCTGTACTTTGTGGTCGTGCAAATGCGACAATTAAAACTGCCAAAGCTAAGATTCTGAGAGCAAATAAAAAATGTCTCAACCAGTATTTAAAAGGTTTTCCCTGTTTTTCGAAAGCTTTTAAAGATGATATGCTTAAACTTGCAAATGATTGCTTATGTCTCCAAATATACCATGCTATTATCGGAGCGATAAGAGTCAGAAGCCATAAATATTCTTTATTTGCAAATATTATATTATTCATCTTTCAGGTCTTTATTTTTGTTATTTTCTTCATTGTCTGTTTCTGCAGTTTCTTCATTTTTTATCTCAATTTCCGCTTCAACTTGTTTTATTTTATCGGCATCTTCTTCAATTTCTTTAGTATTTTCGACAAATTCAAAAGCATTTTTCAGAGATAAATCATTTTCGTTTTGCATAGGAACAGCTTTGGCGAATTTTACCGTATCAGCAAGCAACAGTATTTGTTTAAGTTTTTCAAAATTATGAGGTTCTAATTTATCCGTTAAACTCTGTAATGTCTCCGAACTTGTCATTTCAGGAGCGTCTATTCCAAATCTGTTTTCAATATATTCACGAACAACAGCAGTTATTTGAACATGATATTCTTTATATTGTCCTGATTTCCATATTTTTTCATTTCTGATTTGTTCAAGTTTGCGTAAAGCAATAATATGTGCAGGCTCCTGAGGTTTTATTCTTAAAAATACAGGTTTTTCTCCCTTGCTGTAATAAAATATATAGTATAAAACTGCTACGGCAATTGCAAAAATTATAATAATTAACCACCAGTATTTTTTTATAAATTGTACGAAATAATACCACAATTCTGTAAAATTAAAGGGTGTAATAAATAAGGATTCATCAATATCTTTAATTTGATAAAGCGTAAATAATGGCGTACCTGTATTAACGGATTGAAATTCTTCTACAAAAACACTGTCAACGCTACCTGCAACTATATGTTTTTCCTTAATTCCGTCTCTGTTTATAATAAACAATGACTGAGCATTAGATTCTACAATTGTAAGAATTTCAGCTCTGTCGGTTAATCCCGTATTATTCATAACATGAGACGAAAACATCTGAAAATATTGTTGAGCAATTCCATCTCTTACTATTTGCAAACTGTCGGTACTTAACTGCTTTTTTACCGAATCCGGAATTGCCTGGTTTATTTCGTCTTGAAATCCGTTTTTGCCGTATATTATAAAGCCATTTCGTCCTGCATAAATAGTATCAACAGGAATTGTGTCAATTAAAACATAAGGTTTTACAAATAACTCAAGCTCATTTGTAAAAATATCCAGAGTATCGTTTTCGATTATTTTATTTAGTTTAATTTTCGGAATATAATAATATCCTGTATCAAAAGAAGTTACAATGTATCTTTCAGTAAATATATTTTTATTATTAATACTATCGTAAGTTTTTTCAATATCAAAAATATGTAAAATTTCAATATTCTCAATTACTGTATCTTCCAGTAATGCCGGAATAATTTTAACATTTTTAGGGCTTTGTGCATTTATGAATAATTCGATTTGTTGACCGATAATTATGCTGTCTAAAGAGAATCCTGCTTTAACATCTACGTCTTGCGCAGAAATTCTTGCAGTAAACAGAATACAAATTATTATGAAAAGTATATTGTTTTTCTTTCTCATAATTATCTCATTTTAAACAATTTGATTAATGGTTGGACATAATCTTCATCAGTTTTGATATTTGTTGAATCAACTTTACATTTTTTAAAAATTTCTTTTGCTTTTATATCATTTTCGTTCCACCATTTACTATACATATCTCTTGTTTTTTTTGAAGATGTGTCCACCCAGTTCATTTTTCCCGTTTCGGAATCTTTTAAATATGCCAGACCTATGTTTGGTAATTCTTTTTCGCGTATATCATATATTTTAAGTGCTGCAATATCATGTTTATTAGAAGCAATTTTTAATGCTTCCTCAAAATCTGTTTCCAAAAAATCGGAAATAATAAATGCCGAACATCTTTTTTTAAGGGCATTGGTCAGATATTTCAGTGCTTCGGATAGGTTTGTCCGGTTACTTTCGGGCTCAAAATTCAGCAATTCGAGAATTATTCTTAGAATATGTTTTTTTCCTTTTTTAGGAGGGATAAATTTTTCTACTTTATCGGAAAAAAATATAACCCCGATTTTATCATTATTCTGAATTGCCGAAAAAGACAGTACTGCTGCAATTTCGGTTGACATATCTTGTTTAAACTGAACTTGGGTGCCGAATTTTTTAGAGCCGCTTACATCAATAAGCAACATAACTGTTAATTCACGTTCTTCATCAAAAATTTTAATATACGGATGATTAAATCGTGCTGTAACATGCCAGTCAATATTTTTTACAGGGTCGCCGTACTGATATTCTCGCACTTCACTAAATGCCATACCTTTCCCTTTAAAAGCACTGTAATACTCGCCTGCAAAAATCTGACGCGTAAGTTTGCGACTTTTAATTTCTATTTTTCTAACTTTTTTTAATAATTCTTTTGCATCCATAATTAGTTCAATTCCAAATAAAAAGATAACAAATGGCATTTACTTGTTAACAGGATTATGGTACTTCTACATTATTTAAAATTTCGCTGATAATTTCTTCGGAACAGATATTTTCGGCTTCGGCTTCGTAGGTTAATCCTATTCTGTGCCTCATAACATCATGGCAAACGGCTCTGATATCTTCGGGAATTACATAACCTCTGCGTTTTATAAAAGCATAAGATTTAGATGCAAGAGCAAGATTTATAGAAGCACGCGGAGAAGCTCCGAAAGAAATAAATCCGGATATTTTTTCAAGATTGTATTTTTCGGGCATTCTTGTTGCAAAAACAATGTCCAATATATATTTTTCTATTTTTTCGTCAAGATAAATTTCTCTTACCACATTTCTAGCTTTTAGAATGTCTTTGATGTCAACAACTTTATTTGCATGAGGAAATTTGCCGAGAAGATTTTCGCGGATAATCATTCTTTCTTCCTCAAATTCGGGATAATCAATTTTTATTTTCAGCATAAATCTGTCAACCTGAGCTTCGGGTAAAGGATAGGTTCCTTCCTGTTCAATCGGATTTTGAGTCGCCATTACCAAAAACGGCTGTTCAAGTTTGTATGTATTTTCTCCTATTGTTATTTGTCTCTCCTGCATTGATTCAAGCAAAGCCGATTGAACTTTTGCCGGAGCACGGTTTATCTCATCGGCAAGAATAAAATTTGTAAAAATTGGTCCTTTTTTTACAATAAATTCTTCTTTTTTCTGACTGTAAATCATCGTTCCCAACAAATCGGCAGGAAGCAAGTCCGGTGTAAACTGTACACGTGCAAAATCTGCATTAATAGTTTCTGCCAAAGTCTTTATCGCTAATGTTTTTGCTAATCCGGGAACTCCTTCAAGCAAAATATGTCCGTCCGAAAGTAATCCTATCAGTAAACCGTCCAATAAATGCTTTTGACCTACAATAACTTTCTTCATTTCCATATTAATTACATCAACAAATTCACTTTCTTTTTGAATTTTTTCGTTCAACTCCTTAATATCAACATGATTCTCCATATCTTAAGCTTTTAGTTTATAAGTAATTTATTAACTTGTTTTACCTTTAAAAATTGCACACGAAATTAATAAGCCTTTATCATTTTGACAAATTAATAACTATATTATTATCTTATATATTTGTTAAAAATGTTAAAACAGTGTTAAACAGTATTATTCGGTTTTTCCCTTTTTCCTGTATCACTCGATTGCAAATATAGGTGAGCCGGGGCGGGGGGACTTTACCCCAATTGCAGTTGTCCTTTTTTTAAATTTATTATTGCTTTATTTTTTTTTAGAAAATCACAGCCGATAATTCCAGCCAAAGGCTCTATTTTTAATTCGGCATAAACCGAATTTACATGTTCAAGGGAAGTAAAAAGAGCCGGTTCAATGCTCGTTTTATAATCATCAAATTCTATTAAATCAATTATGCCTACAGAAATATTATCAATACTTGCACTAAACCCCGAACTTATATTATCCGCAGGAAGACTTTCTTTCTCTATTGACAAAAATGCCTTATGGTTTATATCAAAAACGGAGTTTGATGCTCCTGTATCTATCAGTACCGTTAAGTCTTTATAACCATTAATTATACAATTTACGCAAATATGATAGCCTTTGTCTTGTAAATTCAGATATTGCATAGCTAAGATAGTTTTCATAAATGATGTTTGAGCAATTTAAAGCAAAAATAATATAATTTTTACAAAAATGCCGGATAATAAAAATTTTGTCATGTACTAAAATTATTTTTTTAAATAATGACAAAACTCAATTGTAATGTATCAAAACATTATTATTTTTGAGTTTTAAAAAATTGAAAAATAATATATTATGATTTTAGAAATTTTTGACCACAAATCTATCCGCAAGTACAAAGAAAAAGACATTCCCGAAGAAGTTTTAAATCAGATTCTTTATGCCGCAATCAGAGCTAGTAATACCGGCAATATGCAGGTTTACAGCATTATTGTTACCAAAGATAAAGAAATGAAAGAGAAGCTCTCTCCTACTCATTTTAATCAGCCTATGGTAAAACAGGCTCCTGTTCTGTTAACATTTTGTGCAGATTTTAACAGATTTAACAAGTGGTGTTTGGAACGTAAAGCCGAGCCGGGATATGACAATTTCTTATCATTTCTTACTGCTGCAATTGATGCAATAATAGCTGCTCAGAATGCCTGTCTCGAAGCAGAATCCAACGGATTGGGAATTTGCTACCTTGGAACCGCAATTTATAATGCAGATAAAATTATTGATATACTTGAACTGCCCAAAGGCGTTGTTCCCATTACTGCCGTTACAATCGGCTATCCCGACGAAGACCCTCCCCTAACCGACAGACTGCCAATGGATGCTGTAGTACATTACGAAAAATACAAAGACTTTACAAAAGAAGATATTGATAAAATTTATAAAGAAAAAGAGAACAGAGAAGATAGCAAACAGTTTATCAATGAGAATAATAAGGAAACATTAGCTCAAGTTTTTACAGATGTAAGATATACTAAAGCAAATAACGAACACTTCTCAAAAGTTCTGATGGATGTTCTGAAAAAACAAGGATTTTAAATTGACAAATAAATATATGTAAAATTATTTTTTGTATAATTTTTGTCTTAAAATTAGCTTTTTTATTAAACTATTTAACAATATTTTTGTTTCCATTATTAAATTGATATAAATAAATTATGCAACAAAAAAAAAATCTTATTATTAAAATTGCAATTATAATAGCCGGAATAATCGGAGGTTACTTATATTGGTATTATATCGGGTGTCTTTCAGGCACTTGTCCAATTAATTCAAAATGGTACTGGTCTTCGTTATATGGAGGAGTCCTGGGATTTTTAATCGGAAGTATTTTTACTAGATTTAAAAAAACTGAACCTGAAGAAGACAGG
>SLSH01000430.1 GCA_007130555.1 Bacteroidales bacterium | reverse complement strand
TTATTGGCAATGATATTATTAATTTATTTAAATAAAATTTATTTAAAATGAAAAAATCTTTTTTCTTTATATTGTTGCTAATTATAATCCATAATTTTTATTATGATACTAATGCTCAGGATAAACCATTGGAATTTAAATCAAAAGCTAAATATGACTTAAGAGTATTAATTGTACCATTTGACCCGCGAATATATTATAATGACGCAACCGAAATAATTGCAAAAAAAACAGGAGAATCTTATAGAGATATTATGCATTTCTTCAGAGATGAACTTAACAGAGCTTTGAATATAGCGTTAATGGATTCATGTATAGTTATTGATTTACTTACCGAAGATACCAGACAAGCTCATCAAGACATATCAGACCTATATACAGGTATCAGTTATGAAATGAAAAACGCCATGCAAAACAAACCGGAACATCCTGACTATGAAGAAGATGAGAATTTTTTTCAAAAACACTTATCTTTCAGAAGTCAAAAAATGGAATCAAAAACTCAAGAAATCGAAAAAACACGAATTGAACAAGGAGAAATATATCAAAAAAGAGAAAGCATGGAAAACAAATATGTTCATATTACTTTTACTAATCCCGAAGTACTTAAGGAAATATCCCGAAGAAGAGGGATAGACCTTTTCCTGTTTATTAATCAGTTTGATATTAAAGGAGTTTACGAACCATATATGTCGGGAGACCCTGACAGTAAAAGAAATCTTAGAGTGCATTTTAGTATGTACGACAGCAGAGGATTATTAACTCACGGAAGTTTCGGACATGAAGAAATCCCTTTTCATTTAGATGATAAACAAAAAATTGTAAACAGATATTTTCCGGAAGTAATCAGACAAATTATACATAATATTGACTTTTCGTATTAAGAATTTTTAAAAATGAACAATAAGATTGTTTTTGCTACAAATAATACAAACAAAATACGTGAGATTAAACAAATAATCGGTGGAAAATTTCAAATTTTAACATTGGAAGATGTAGGTTGTTTCGAAGATATACCTGAAAATCAAAATACGCTGGTTGGCAATGCACTGCAAAAAGCAAGATACATATATGATAAATATAAAATAAACAGCTTTGCCGATGATACGGGACTAGAAGTTGACTGTTTAAACGGTATGCCGGGTGTTTATTCGGCAAGATATGCAGGGGAAGAACAGAATTCCGAAAAAAATATTCAAAAACTTTTAAATGAATTAGGCGATACCTCCGAAAGAACCGCTAAATTTCGTACTATTATTGCATTGGTGCTGGAAGATAAAGATTATTTCTTCGAAGGAGTTATTGAAGGTACAATTGCCGGAGAACCAAAAGGAGAAAATGGATTCGGCTACGACCCTGTTTTTATTCCTCGGGGATTTGATGAAACTTTTGCGGAAATGCCTCCTGAAATCAAAAATAAAATCAGTCACAGATTATTGGTATTAGAAAAATTAACAGGCTTTTTAAAAAATTATAACCTGAGTAATTCCGATTAAAAAAATATAATAGAATAATACAATGTATAGAAATATGAGATATAAAATAAATGTTTTAGCTCCAGTACTTATTTTCCTGATAATTTCTTTTTTTTGTAAAGGACAGGTTGCTGTCGGACAATGGAGAGATCATTTACCATATCATCAGGGAGAAATGATTGTTAAAGCTAAAGATAAAGTATATCTTGTTACCAATGTAGGGATGTTTAGTTATAATGAAAAAACAGGCGAAACACAAAAGCTGTCAAAAATTACAGGATTAAGCGACTGGGGTGTTAGTTGTGTTAACTATCATGAAGACTTAGATATAGTATTTTTAGGCTATAGCAACGGAAATATTGATATTATTACGGAAAATAGTATATATAATATTTCAGATATAAAAAGAAAATCTATGACAGGAGATAAATCTATTTATAATGTTTTATTTATAAATAATTATGCTTATCTCGCCTGTGGTTTCGGAATTATCGAACTTGATTTGATAAAAAAAGAAATCAGAAACACATGGTTTATTGGTCAATTAGGCTCAAGAGTTAAAGTCAATCAACTTATTTTTGACGGGCAGTATATTTATGCGGCTACTGATAACGGGGTATATAAAGGCGATATAAATGATTTTCTGGTTGACTTTGCAAACTGGGAAATTATTTCCGACATAAATTCGGGACCTTTTTCATGGATGAAAAATGCCAGTTTTAATCATATAACATATTTTAACGGCGACCTGATAGTTAATTATTACAATCCTGAACAATCAAACAGAGATACTCTTTTAATATATGACGGTAATAACTGGTCTTATTTTGATAATTCTTTTAACAAAAACTCTGCACTTACATCAAGAGGAAATATATTAGTACTGTCTGGTATTTACTGGTTGAAAATTTTTGATAAAGACTATAATAATATAATCCATTTTGACAGATATAATTTTGGAGGGACACAAGTATCAATGCGACCTTCTCATGTTTATATTTCAAAAGACAATGTATTATGGATAGCCGACAAAATACACGGTATGGTAAGTTTTTCTATGGATTGGAGATTTGACAATTATAAAATAAATGGTCCGGCATCTCACAGAATATTTGATCTGCAGGCTGTTGACGATATCGTTATCGGTGCGGCCGGAGGTACAAATGTGTCATGGGTACCTTTATGGAATCATGCAACAGCCTATACATTTGCCGATGAAAGATGGGAATCATATACAACAAGTGAATACAGAGATTTAGTTAAAATAGCAATAAATCCAAATGATAAGACTCATTTTTTTGCAGGTTCATGGGTATCAGGATTACTTGAATTTAAAAATAATGAACTAATTAATATTTATAATAGTACAAATAGTACAATAAATAATGTTCAGGGATATGAGGGCAACTACAGAGTAGGAGGACTGGCATTTGACGCAGAAGGAAATTTATGGGTTACAAATTCATTAACAAATCCGCCCATTTCTGTTATGAATACAGAAGGGAAATGGACAGGATTAAATTACTCACACCAAATAGGAGAAATTAATATAGGCAATATTATTGTTACTAAAGATAATATTAAATGGGTAATATTACCAAGAGGGCTCGGTTTATTTGTTTTTGATGATAACGGAACCCCCGGAGACTTGACTGATGACAGATATAAAAAATTAAGCGTAAGAAATGAATTTGGCGAAATAATCAGTAATGAAATATTTTCTATAGCCGAAGATAAAGACGGATATATTTGGGTCGGAACTAATAAAGGTATTGCTGTTTATTACAATCCCGAAAATGTTTTTGACGACCCCGACTTTCATGCCCGTCAAATAAAAATCCCGAGAAGAGACGGTACGGATAACGCAGATATATTACTTGTAACAGAAACAGTTAATACTATAAATGTTGACGGAGCAAACAAAAAATGGTTCGGAACCCAATCTGCCGGAGTATTTTACACCAGCGCCGACGGTATTGAACAAATACATAATTTTAATGCCGACAACAGCCCGTTATTAGACAATAACATCTTATGTGCTACCATAAACCCAAAGTCAGGAGAAGTATTTTTCGGAACCAGTAAGGGAATAATCTCATACCGTTCAACAGCAACCGAAGGTGCAGATGATTATCACGAAGTTTATGCCTTCCCGAATCCTGTCAGACCTGAATATCAAGGTCCAATTACTATAACAGGACTTGTTGCAGGTTCGTATGTTAAAATTACAGATATTTCGGGAAATCTTGTCTATGAATGCATATCAGAAGGAGGACAAGCAATATGGTACGGAAGAAATCTTAACGGAGACAGAGTGCAAACCGGAGTATATCTCGTATTTTCTACTAACGAAGACGGAAGCAAAACAAATGTTACTAAAATTTTATTTATAAACTAAAATCTATGTTAGAAAAAACAAAAGCAATTGTTTTAAATAAAATTAAATATACCGATTCAAGTATTATCGTAAACTTGTTAAGCCTGAAATACGGAAGAACTTCAATAATGGTTAAGGCTTGCAGAAATAAAAAATCCGATGTTAAAGCAAATATATTTTTTCCGCTTAATATAATTGAAACTGATATTTATTATAAACAAAACAGAAATATACAATTATTAAAAAATGCTGCTCCTATTTATGCCCTGAATGATATTTCAACAGATATATATAAAACATGTATTGCCCAGTTTCTTGTCGAAATAATTCAAAAATCAATAAAAGAAGAAACTCAAAATACCGATGTTTTTAATTTCATAGAAAATGCCGTAATAATCCTTGAAAAATCAAATAAACCAATAAATAATTTTCATGTGATTTTTTTAATACATTTGGCAAAACTGCTGGGATTTAAAATTACTAATAATTATTGTAAACAAACTCCTTTTTTTAATATCCGCGAAGGAATGTTTCTCCCCCTGTTTACAAATGAAGAAGAGTCATTAAATGGTAATGAAAGCATTTACCTCTCAAATCTATTGAATATTAAAATAGAAGATTTTTATATAACAGATGTTCCATATAAAAAACGAATTATTATACTGGAAACATTAACCCGATATTACAGACAACATATTTTAAATGATTCTGAAATAAATTCATTTGCTGTTTTATACGAAATATTTGACAAATAATCTTACAAAATATAATTCAAAATGTCCATTATACCTATATAATCATATACATATATCCAAATATTTATTTTTTTTAATCTTCTGTAATATCCTTTAAGTGTTTTCTGTATTCCGAGAACAAATTTGATTTTGAAACAAAACCAAGATATTTGCCATTATCCGTAACAGGCAGGTTCCACGCATTTGCTTTATTGAACTTATCAATAACACTTTGCATAGAATCTTTAATATCAATAACAAATGACGGTATATGCATTATCTCGGAAACCACTATTTTATCATAAAGTTCTCTTTTAAAAATAATATTGCGGATATCCTCAACACGCACAACGCCAATTAATTTATTGGTATTGTCAATAACCGGAAAAATATTGCGGCGGGATTTTGAAATTAGATCTACCAGTTCACCAAGATTTGCAGTAACCATAACAGGACTCAGGTCTTTTTCGATAAGTTTATTAAGTTTCATGAATGTTAATACGGCTTTATCTTTATTATGAGTTATTAATTCTCCTCTCAAAGCAAGTTGTTTTGTAAATATTGAATTAGGCTCAATTGCTTTTACGATAATATATGTTATAGTTGATACTATCATAAGCGGGACAATCAGTTCATAACTTTGAGTTATTTCGGATATAAGAAAGATTCCGGTAAGTGGAGCATGCAATACCCCTGTAAGACATCCTGCCATACCTACTAAAATAAAATTCCCCACCGATATGATATTTTCTCCTGCAATCAGATTAATAAGCATGGCAAAAACAAATCCAAGTATTCCGCCCGTAAAAACAGACGGTGCAAAAATCCCTCCTATACCTCCTGCCCCTAAAGTAATGCTTGTTGCCAGCACTTTCAATAAAGCAAGTATCAGAAAAAAGCCGAGATATATCAGAATATTTTCATTCATAAAAGATTCGAAAGGCGAACCATAAAACAGGGCTTCGTGATTATTATTAATTAAATTATTTATTCCTCTGTAACCTTCACCGTATAAACCGGGGAATAAAAACAATAAAAACCCAAGAAATGTAGCTCCGTAAACGAACCTGATAAAAAT
>SLSH01000054.1 GCA_007130555.1 Bacteroidales bacterium | reverse complement strand
TTTTATAATCAAAGCGCATTATCTAAAACTTAAATTCTAAAAACAGACTTATTTCCTGTTTCATTAAATTGAATAGGCTAAATAAATAAGTATTGTTAAATTAAGGAAAAAATTATTATTATTCGGAATATAAAGTTTCGAATATAAAAAATGTCATCATCTATTTTATTGATGGGGCATTTTTTTATTAATTATTTTCTATTTTTTTTATTATCATTGTATTTTTAATAAATATAAAATATTATATGAATAAAAATGTAAATATATTACTATTATCAATCTTTGTTGTATTCTTCATACTTTCATGCAAAGATAAAGATAAGCTTGGGGAAAAACATGAAAAAGAAGTTATTTATAAAGCTGAAAATTTCACAGAACTTATTGATAAATATAAAGGGGAAAAATTTACGAATTGTGAGGATTTTTTTAATGCCAAATTCGAAATGATGGATATTTATGCTAAAACTATTAACAAAGCATACAGCGGAAATGCAGAAGCAAAGCAAGAAATCGAAAAAATAGAAGATTTCATGAGTAAATTTGACATCCAGGCTAAATTGATAAAAAAGAAATGCCCTGATGAATACCTGAAATTTAAAATAAAAATGGATAATAGAATAAATGAATTCAGTGATAAACTAATAGAAATATATACTGTCATGGAATTTGATGTTGAATGGGACAAAACCTTAGAATCTTTGGAAGAAGAGATAAACCAAAATCTTGAAAATATTGAAACAAAAATAATGGAAGCAAAAAAAGAAGAAAAGCAAATTGAAGATGAAGAGGGAAATGACAGTATCCCTTAAGGATTAATAATTACAGATTTTCTATAAAGGTCCCATGCTATCTTCTTCAATAAAACCTATTATTCTAATCTCTGTACGTCTGTTTAATGCCCTGCCTTCGGGGTTATCCGTTCCGTCACTGTTTGTATTTGGGGCTACGGGGTAATCTTCACCATATCCTTTAGCTCTGAGTCGTCTTGCATCAATTCCTTGTCTTATTAAAAAATCAACAACATTTTGAGCTCTGTTTTGAGACAATATAAGATTATCTTCCTTGCTGCCTATACTATCGGTGTGAGCAGCTATTTCAACTATAATATTGTCATAATCTTTCATTATTTTATATATAGTATTTCTTATAATACTTCTTGCATTCTGAGTTAATCTTGCACTGCCAAATTCATAATAAATATCCTCAATAGTGATCGGCTCGTCCGGAATAGTATTTACAATAATAGGTTTTAAAAAAATTGTATCTGATAAACTAATCTTTCTTGTCGAAAAATATGTTCTGATTTCTATATTATTACAATCTCTGACACTTAAATAATAAAGTTTTTCGGGTTCTAAATTATAAAAATAAAAATCAGGTTTTGTATAATCTACTCTGATAAAAAAATCCTCTTCGGCTTCATCATCAGTAATAAACAATCTTACAGGATGATTGTATAAAACTTCTAATTCGTCTTTTTCTTTATCAACATCAATATTAAGAGATACATTTTTGTTATATTGCTTGGAAATGCTATTTAAAAACACAGAATCCGAAATTCCGAAAACTTTTCCAGTTACAGCAATATTAATATAGTCTTCGTAAAAAAATTCATAAATATCATCACAGCAATATTTATGTCTTACAGAATATCCTTCAGGTCTATTTGAAGTAAAAAATCCCCTGCTCCTATCATCATTAAGTATATAATATTGTTCGTCATAACTTGTATTAATTGGATTTCCGATATTTATTACATCTTTCCAGTTTCTGGCTTCGCCTGTTGATTTAAAAACATCAAAGCCCCCGAATCCCGGATGTCCGTCTGAGCTAAAATACAGTGTTTTAGTTTCAATATTATAATAAGGAGTAATTTCATCTCCAATAGTATTTATTTTTCTGCCACAATTTCTTGGTTCACGCCATTCCTCCTTTCTGTCGTCATAAAAACTAAACCAAATATCCATCCCGCCTATACCATCATTTCTGTCAGAAACAAAATATAACATATCCGTGCCATTTCTCGAAACACCCATCGTCGGCATAGTATTTATCGTAAAAGGTTTATTAATAATTTCGGGTAATGCTTCGGGTTCTTGCCATTCGTTATTTTCCAAATGTGATACGTATATTTTACAATAGTTATTATGATTATAATCCTTTTCGCACCGCGAAAAATAAAAACGCTTTTTATCATGCGAAAATGCTCCGCTTCCAATGTTTATTTTATTATGATTTATAACAGTATCAAATTCTCCTGACAATTTCCAGTTGCCGTCAATATTTTCTGCCAGATATAACTTTCTTACAGGCAATTCATCCTTTAGAGGATTATAATAATTTAAATTGTCTTCTTTTAAAGAACCATATATTAATTTATTATCCATATATGGAATTGGCGAAAATTCTAAATGAGGTTTATTAATAGTTGTATCCAATAAATTTATAATTACATCAAGCGGAGTTTCTTTATAACCCTGAATTTCTTTTAATTTATCTGCAAAATCCCTTGCCAGTCTCACATATTCACGTAATTCCTGATTTATACGTCCTTTTTCAATAAAAAGCTCATAATACTTGGTAGCTTTATCGTATTCTGCAAGAGAATGAAGACATTGAGCATAATAAAATAAATTTATAAGATATCTGTCAGGATCAGCATTATAAGAACTCAATAAAAATTCTTTTGCTTTAGGATAATTTTTTTCTTTATGTAAAAGTAAACCTAATTTATTTACAATTTTAAGCCTATCGGGTTTTAATTCATTATAAATTAAATAATAATCTATTGCTGTAAATATATCTCCCGATCTTTCTGCAATTCTTGCATTTCGTAAAATATGAATTGGGCGCATAGAACTTTTTTCTGTACTTTCCTCTTGATGAGTTTGAGCAAAGCCATTTAACACATTAAAAATCAATAATGTAAAAACCAATATTTTTATTTTAAAATCTATCACAAGGCAAAGCAATTTTATTAAGTGTTGTACTAATATCTTTATATATAACCGATATTTCAAAAGCTCCTCTTCTGTTAGAAACATAAGCAAGCGAAGAGATATTTACATCATAACTTAATCCTATTTGCAAATTATAAATTTCTAAGCCTGTCGAAAAAATTACCGCATCAACAACAGCTGAAGATATTCGAGAATGAACTCCCGCAAAAATTTGTTCAAGCATATTATTTTCCGGTAAAATAAAATGTAAACTCAAACCAAACATACAATTATGTGCTTTTTTTTGATGCATGCTTAAAAAATTTGTTTTGACAAAACTGTTATCATTAATTGTAATATCAGCATTACCATGTAACACATATCTTACAGGCAAAGTATTGTCTTCTCTTAAAAAAGACATTTTAGGTCTGTTAACATGAAAAGCCGCTATTCCCAGCCCCGGTTTAATTCTTCCGTACATATATAAATAATTAACCCCAATATTTATATCTCCGTAATAAATGTTCTCAATCCAACGTGTTTCTGTATTATCAGGTAATGAAGAATCGAATGTTCCCGTAGAAATATTATACTGGCTCGGAAGAGTTATATCGTCAAGACTAAATGACTTAACCGCATATCCCGGCTGAACTCCAAATCCAAAAATATGCTTATTATTATATGTTCTGATAATATTAAAAGAAATATAAAGTTTATTTTCGGTTAAATAAGTGCTTCCTGATCGGTCATTAATATACATCAGCCCCACACCAAGTTTACCCGATTCAGTATCAAAGGGTTTATCCATTGCAACGGAAATCGTATTAAAAGGCTCGCCAATTGCTGCCCATTGAGTTCTGAAATTATTCGAAAAACGCCAATTGCCCGAAAAAAAACCTGTTTCGGCAGGATTTAATGTAAGAGGAGATGTATAATATTGACTAAAATGAATATCCTGCGCATTAACAATATTAATGCTGAGTTTTGCCAATAATACAAAGCCTGATAAAATTATAATTACTTTTTTCAACAATTTTAATTTTTTTATGCTCAAATATACTATTTTTGTTATATAAAAAAAAATAATAATGTTTATTGTGCTTGTTTATAAAAAATTGACATTAAATATAGTCTGCCTGATAACTGCAACACTTTTTTTATTCCCGGAGATTTACTCTCAGCCGGTTGCAAGTTTCAGTACTTCGGACGATAACAATTTTTTCTGTAAAGGAGTTGATATTTATTTTTATAATGAAACTCAAAATTGTAACGGAACACCTGAATTTAATTGGGATTTTGGAGACGGAAGATTATCCGAAGAAGAAAATCCCGTGCTATCCTTTGATACAGGCGGTACATTTACAGTTACTTTAACTGTAACATGCGATAACGGAACTGATGAAACTTCTCTTGATATTTATGTGTCCGAATTAAAGGCAGATTTTAAAATAACAAGTGAAGACGACAACGACGAAATTTATAATGTATGTGTTCTTTTTAATGCAAAGTTTATAAATCTTTCCGAAAACGATGAATTCAGACAATGGTTTATAGACCACGAACCGTTTGGCAGCGGTAATAATATTGAAAATTATACTTTTGTAAATGAGGGAACGGATGATATTGTTACTACCGTAACACTAATTGTGGAGGATGACAACGAATGTGCTGATACGTCGGAATTATTATTTACAACACATGCTCTGCCCGTCATCAACATCTTAAATGATACTATAATTTGCCCCGGTTCCGAAATTATAATTTATACCGAAACTTTTGATAATATATCATGGAGTCCCGATGAATTTATTAATAATGTAAATATTTCAAATCCAACCGTTTCTCCTGAATATGATATAGCGTATTATGTGGAAGTTGTTGATGAAAATAATTGTAAAAACAACGATTCTGTATCTGTTAAAATTCAGAAAGTTCCCGAAATCACATTACTTCCCGAAACAGATACAATAAATGCAGGAGATACAATATTCACTTATTTATTAGCTACCCAGGATAATCTTACATATAATTGGACACCCATGACATATATCTCATGTTTTAATTGTCCCGAACCTTATATTTATCCCGAAAAATCCGGAAGATATACTTTGACGGTTCAGGATAGTCTCGGTTGTTTCAGGAATCATTATTATATTGATATAGTGATAAAAGAAGAATATTCATTTGACCTTCCGAAAGCGTTTACACCTATGGGGCATGAAAGCAATCAGGTAGTTTATGTAAGAGGACAGGGAATTAAAAATCTGCTTCAGTTCCGTATCTACAACAGATGGGGAGTGGAAGTTTTCTATACTGACGATATTAACGAAGGATGGGACGGGTATTATAAAGGAGAATTACAAAATATTGATACATACATTTACTTTGTGGAAATTGAAATGATTGACGGAAAAATTCTTACTAAAAAAGGAAATATTTTATTAATGAAGTAACTAAACTTTCACTGTTAAAGTTTTGTCATGAAATTTGCAGCTTACTTCGGCTACGCTCAGTACGAGTCGCATGACAAATTTCCCGCCAAAACAGATACCCCGAGTTAATTGACAAACACTATTTAGTGTTTGTCTATAAAGTAAGTGTCTGGTTCATAATGTTCGAGTTCAAGGCTTGCGAAGTTTTTAATCGTCAGGAACTGACGAACGAAGCAAGAGCAGAGGCAAAGCTTGCTTTGACTATGCCTTGCGAGGAGGAAGAAGACAAAGTC
>SLSH01000428.1 GCA_007130555.1 Bacteroidales bacterium | reverse complement strand
TAAATAAAACATATAAAGAACTTTTTGGCTTTACGGAATTAAGCAGGGAAGTAATTAATAATCTGAAAAAAGATTTTTACGGAATTATAAATCCTGATTATGTGTCAATAGTGTTAAATAAAAATGATGATATAATCGGATTTGGTATTGCTGTACCGTCTATGTCTAAAGCAATGCAGAAGGCAGGAGGAAAACTCTTCCCTTTTGGGTTTATTCATATTTTAAAAGCTTTAAAGAAAAATGATACAGTAGATTTATTATTAATAGCAGTTCATAATGATTACCAAAATAAAGGAGTACACAGCATAATTTTCGAAGAGAACACATCAAATTTTATAAAAAACAAAATAAAGTATGTTGAAGTTACCAAAAGTCTTGAAAGTAATTACAAGCTTAAAAATTTATGGAGTGACTATGAAAACAGACAACATAAAAGAACAAGATGTTATATTAAAAATTTAACAAAAGCTTAAGATTAAAATGAATAATAAAGAATTTTTAAATAAAGTAATAATTGTTACAGGAGCTTCATCCGGAATTGGCAAAGAATGCGCATTAGAACTTGCTTCAAAAGGAGCAGTTCTTGTTTTGGCTGCAAGAAATGACGAAAAATTAAAAGAGGTTGAAAAAAGGATAATTGATACCGGAGGTCAGGCTTTGCCTGTTATTACTGATGTTTCAAAAAAGGAAGATTGCGAAAATCTTATAAATCAAACCGTAAATCAATTCGGAAAAATAGATATATTAATAAATAATGCAGGAATATCAATGAGAGCAAAATTCGGAGAGCTTGATATATCTGTTATTGAAAAAATTATGAGAATTAATTTTTTCGGAACGGTTTATTGTACAAAATATGCTCTTCCGTATATTCTCAAACAAAAAGGCTCTGTGGTGGGAGTATCATCAATTTCAGGATTAGCTCCATTGCCGGGCAGAACAGGTTATTCCGCATCAAAATATGCTATGACAGGATTTTTAAATGCTTTGCGTTTAGAATATAAAGAAGAGGATTTACATGTTTTAGTTGCATATCCTGGATTTACAAAAACTAATATTCGATATACCGCATTAGATAAAAACGGAAATCCTCAGAAAGAAAGCATGAGAAATGAAAATAGAATGATGAGTAGTGAAAAAGCCGCTGAAATAATTGTAAAAGGAATAGCTAACCGCAAAAGAGAAATAATAATGACAAAACAAGGGAAATTATTGGTTTGGCTTTATAAAAGATGTCCGAGAATAACCGATAAATTTATTTATAACGATTTTAAAAAAGAATTTGATTCGCCTGAATAATTATTCCATCGTAACACTCAGTCCTTTTTCTGTCAGGGTTTTTTTCATCTGTTTTAAGGGATAAAGCTCTCCTTTTTTTATGTCGCATTTGCCTTTAAAGTGAGTAATTAAAGCACATTGCTCTGCTTGTACAAAGTCATGTTCGCAAATATCAATCAAACTATTAATTACATGTTCAAAAGTGTTTATATTATCATTATGTAAAATAAGATATTTACATGTACCTTTAACAACAGATGATTTTTTTGATTTTAAGGGATTTGATATATTTTTACCCATATGATTTAAAGATTATATATATATTATAATAAACAAATATACAAAAAAAAATAATATAAACCCGAAAAAAAAGCAAATTTACAATAATAATTATTCTAAAAGTATTTTTTTGAATATTAAAGCTGTTTTTTTATAGTTTGAAATGCTTTGGTAATTATTCCCGTCTTCTTGCTTCGCTTACACTTATTCTTTGTCCGTTAACAACGGCAATAATAAAGGCATCACCTATACCATTGTTTCTGGCGGCATTTTGTATTTCAAGGGCATCCTGATAAGAAGAAAATCTTCCGATACGGTAAATGATTAAAGTAGATTCGTCTGTTATTTCGTATATTGTATTATTTCCTGCAATATTTTCAAACAATTGTCTTGTTTGCGGAATTACAGAACGTCGGTATGCACCGATTTGTACAAAATATACAGGCTTGTCATCAATAATAGTTTCTGCGGGACGTATTACTTCTTCATGTCGTACTTCGGCAACTCTGTCAGTGATTTCAGGCTCTGCTATAGCTTCATAAGCCTGTAACGATTCTCTTGCTTCGCTTACATTAATTCTTCTACCATTGCTGTATGCAACAACAAATGCGTCGGATATTCCCAGACGTCTTATTCTGTTTTGTTCATTAATTGCAGCATTATAATTCATAAATTTTCCGTAAAAATGTCTTATAAGACCATTGGCAAGACGGTCATAACTTATTGGGGATAATCCGTACAAGCGGGCTGAAGAAACAAGCTCCCTATATACTCCTATCTGAACACAAAAGAATATATCGCCTGTTTCAGTAATGTCTTGATGTATTGTCTGCAAATCGGCAGGAGTAGTAGTTGTTTCGCCGGTACGTACATCTTCTCTGATTCTTTCGCCTGATGCAATTAATTGATTTTCGATTTCACGAGCCCTGTACAAAGGAATTCTTTCATCATTATAATATGCTACAACAAAGCAATCATGAAATCCCAGTGCCCTTACCATCGGAAGTGACAAATTAGCATTCTCGAAGCTGTAAAACAATCCCACGACATATCTTAACCAACGACTTTCGGGAATATCTTCAACTAATATCGGACTGATTCCTTTAAAAGTTTCGTTTGGCACGTGGCTACGAAATGCTCCTATTTGTATTCTGTAACTTAAACCCTGAGGAATTTCGGTTATTTCTCGGATAGGATTCTCGTCTGAATAAACACTTTCTCTGCTGTCAGGAATTATAATCAATTCTTCGGTAAATTGCTCTCTTCTTTCTTCCGCTACATAACGCGGAGTTTCATCTTGTATATAAACAGGAAGTTCCCTCTCGGTTATTTCAGGTTCTTCGGTTACAATTATTTCTGCAATTTCTTCCTCTTCATATTCAATAACTTCTTCGGGACTTTCGTAAACAACAGTTATTTCTTCAGGTCTTTCATCAATATATGCAATATCTGCGGGCTCAATTAATGCATCTGAATATTTAACATTAATCGATTTTTCAATGTGATTTAATCCCGATTCAGAATGTCTTAAAGCCATTTCCAAATTTTCCTGTAATTCGGGAGTTAATTCTTCCTCTCTGTAACTTAAAATATATTCATAATGCATTTTGGATTGTTCAATTTCCGAAACAGACTGCAATCTGAGACTGTCCGAAATTCTGTGCGCAACTTCTGTCGAAGGTTCCATGGTGTCGTATGTGCTTGTCGCAATATCGTACTTTATGTCTATAAGTTCAAGTTCAGTTTTTGCTAATTCCTGTATCTTAACAATATACTCTTTTTTAAGTCTTTCTAATTCAGTTTCAATACGTCTTTGCTGTCTTCTTTCGGTAGTTGTTTCTAATTCGGATTGTAAATTTTCAATTTCTTCTAAAGTCTCCGACTTTTTAACAACCAGCATTTCTTTATCTTCTTCCAGTTTAATAAGATTACTGACTACTTCGTCATCTTGTTTTTCTATCTGTTCCTGAATGGTTATAAGTATTTCTGTCTCAGGTTCTTTTTCAATAAATTCATCGGATAATCGGGCAATAACAGGTTCAATCTGAGTTTCTTCAAACATTTTACCGATATGTGATATAATTTCAACTTCCAGTGTTGATGCGCTTTTATTTAATTCTGACAATGTTTCTGTATCATGGAATTCATTAAAATCCACAATAGTGCTTCTTATTGATAATAGTTCATCGTGCAATTCTTTGTAAGTTAAATATATATCATCTTCTTTATCAGGATATTCCGATTGTGTAATTTCAAAAAGTTCTTCGAATACTTTTGATTTAGAATCACTTACTTCAATAATCTTATTTCTTTGATTTCCAGTCAGATTATCCAATTCGTTCCTTAAATTTTGTCTTTCCCTGTCATCTCCGGTACTGCTGATTTTAATTTTTATTTGTTCAACTTCTTCTTCTGTTTCTTTAAGCTCTGTAGTTAATACCGAATCAAATGAAGTGTATGTTGTTTTTATTTCTTTTTCAATTTCGGAAGGCTCCGGCTCTGGTTCAATTATGTCCGTTTCTACATTTTCGGTAATCCATGATGATGCCGATTCGGATTTTTCATATAACAGAGCAATATCACCATCAAAATGCGAAGACTTTATTTTACTGTCCTGTTCTTCTTTTAATATTGATTCCCCCTGAATAATCACTTCTGAGAGCATATAGTAATTATTATCGCGAATTGCTTCTTCGGCATTTTTAATATAATTATCTATTTGTTCTTTATATTCATCATAGTCAATATTCCCTTTTTCAAAATTGTCCTGTATTTCTTTTTTTTGATTTTCAACTATAAGCTTATTTGCGTCAACCACTTTTGTCAGTAAAGATTTATTCAGAGAATCAATTTTACTTACTGCAGAAGTTTTGTCCGAAGTTAAAACAGCATCAAATTCATCAATATATTTATTTATTTCTTCCTCAATTTCTTTTGCCTCTGTCAATAAATTGTTAATTTGTTCAATATTAATAACTAATTCTTCGGTTGCAGGTTTTGTTGTTTGAGTAATTACTTTTTCCGTAATTGTATGTAGTTCTGCAGATTCTTTTTTTACTGTTATTTCAGTAACATCCGATAAAGCTGTTTTATTTGTGGCAATATCAAATATAGTTTCGTAATGTAAACTTGCTAATTCTATATTTTTTTCCGCTTCCGTTAATAATTCAATTTTTTCTGTTGGATCTTCCGTTGTTTCGGCTCTGTTTCTAAGGCTTTCCGCTTTTTTCTGATATACTTCTGCTTTTTCTTTCAGTACAATTGCTTCGGAAGGAATATTTTTTTCATATTCTTTCAGGAATTTATCATAAGTTTCGATTTTTACCGTTTCAGACATAATTTTGGAATCCAGATAATCCAAGTGTGTTGTTTGGGTTTCAGGTAAAATTTCGTTTAATCTGGTTTCTGCTCTGCTTTTTCTTCTTTCATTGTCGGTGCTTTCTATTGTTTCCTGCAATTCCAATATTTCGGAGTACTGTTTTTTTACATCGGCTTGTTTTTTTACTAACTCGTCTTCATAAATATTTACATAAGTTTGGTCTCCTGTTATTTGTTCCTGAATAACAGCAAGTATTTCTCCGCTTTCTACTTTCTCCTGTTTTTCGACAAAATCAGAAATAAGTTCTATATTATCCGAAAGCTTTTTTGATAATTCTTGTTCTAATATTTCAAGATACTGTTTCTCAACTTTTTTCTCTGCGAATTCTTCCTGTTTTAAGGTTTCGATTTTTTCCCTGATTTCAACAATATGATTAACTAAACTGTCGCTGCCGGTTATGATTTCCTGAACTTCTTTATAACTTTCGCCTTTCTTTTTTAAATCAGCAAAATCTTCGGGTTCAATTATAATAATTTCGTCAGACGAATAATCGGAAATTATTTCTGATATGTATGTTTCGGTATTATCAAGTTCTTTTTTTTCCGTGTTTAATTCCTCAAGAATTTTTAGACGTTTATTTTCATCGGTAGTCCTGTCGAAATCCAGTTCTTTTTGAGCAATTACTTTAGATAAATCATCTTTTTGTGTAATTAAATTATCAATTTTTTTAATATCTTCATCAAGTTCATGTTCATAATGTCTGATAATTTTTGTTGTTTCATCAAAATATTCCGAAATCAGCAATTCTC
>SLSH01000167.1 GCA_007130555.1 Bacteroidales bacterium | reverse complement strand
TTTTTGCATTACTACCGTATGCCTGTGCAAGAGCAGAAATATCGGATTTAATTTCTTCGAAATTTCTTATTCTGAATTTTTTTGATGAATACATTTCACAAAATGCACATTTATTCCATGAGCAACCTATTGTAGCCTGGATTATAGCGGAATATGCTTCTGCCGGAGGTCTGAAAACCGGTTCATCATAAGATATCGGAGTAAAAAACATAATTTAATTTTATTAAACTCTAATAAATAATTATTTTGAATATAAGCTTGCAATTTCTTTAATGTCCTCTCCTGTTGGGAGTTGAAAAACTTTTAATTCAAACTCAGGAATAATTGCTAATAAATGGTCAAATATATCAGCTTGAACAGCCTCATATTCTGGCCAAGATTTTAATCTGCTAAAAGTATAAACTTGCATTGGGATACCTTTTTCAGATATCGCTAAGTGTCTTACTAATGACAACATATCCTGATTTATATTTTGATTGTTTTTTAAATACATTTTTATATATTGTCTGAACATACCTAAATTAGTTAATTTTCTTCCATTAACAACGGTGTTATTTATTAATCCGTGTTTTTTATTATATTCTTCTATCTCAGTAATTTTGGTTGCAATATAATCTTTTAATAAATAAAATTCAGAAAATTTATCAAGCATTTCTTGAGTGCAAAATTTTACACTTTTTTGGTCTATGTAAATATTTCTCATTATTCTTCTGCCTCCGGACTCAGACATTCCTCTCCAATTTCTATATGATTCAGATACCAATGCATAAGTTGGAATTGTTGAGATTGTCATATCAAAATTTCTTATTTTCACTGTATTTAGAGTAACTTCTATAACGTCTCCGTCTGCATTTCTGCTTGGCATTTCTATCCAGTCTCCAATTCTAATCATATCGTTAGTTGTAAGCTGTATCCCCCCAACCAATCCGAGTATAGAATCTTTAAAAACTAACATAAAAATTGCCGTCATAGCCCCCATACCTGTTAGGAAATAGCCGATTTCTTTGTTGAGTAAAAGTGATAACATAATCAATATAAAAATTATTGTAATAATAATTTTTAAAACCTGAATATAACTTTTAATGCTTGTGCCTTTGTTTTTTCCTATTGTTATATCATATATACTATTAATCGCACTTAAAAAAGCGTTTATAACCAGTAAACAAACAAAGAGCATGTAAATAAATGTCAACTGTTTGAGAAAGGCAACAGTTCCGGGTGCATCGGGAAATGCAAATTCGATGGTAAAATATATTATGATAGCCGGAGCAAAATGCGAAAGTTTGTGAAATACTTTTTTCTCCAGCAGTATATCATCCAATTGTGTTTTTGTTTTTTTAACCAATCGAGTGACTATTTTCAACAAAATATTTTTTGTCAAATAATTTGCAAGCCAGCTTAATACTGCTATAGTTGCTATTATAATTGTAACCGATAAAATTTCGGATAATTGCCCGGACACCCCAAGAACTGCCAGCCAGTCCTGGATAATGTAAATAAGATTATTTTTCATAGTTCAGAATAAATTTATAATCAGGGAACAAATATATACAATTTAGGTGTTATAAAAAAAGGACAGTTAATCTAACTATCCTTTTTTCGTTTTTTACCATTTTATCTTCTGCTCTTATCCTATTTTTATCTGACGACTTAGTTTTACCTCTTTTTCTTTGGGTACATTAATTTTCAATATACCGTTTTCGTAATTTGCTTCGATTTTATCGCTGTTTGCGTTTTCGGGCAAAGAATATGATTTTTTAAAACTTCCGTAAGAAAATCCTCTGTAATAGTATTTCTTATCTTTATTTTCGGATTTTGCTTCTTTCTCGCTTGAAATACTTAATACATTATTATTTACTTCAATCTGAAAATCTTTCTTTTCGAGTCCCGGAATAGCGGCTTCAATTACAAATTCTTTATCGGTTTCGTAAACATTAAAATCCGGTTTAGAAAAAGAGATACCACTATCTTCGGCTCTAAGGTCGTTAAAAAACTCATCAAAAACAGATGGTAAAAAACTTCCGTTGTTTCTTGCTTTTAGTAACATAATTTGGTCCTCCTATAATTTTTAGTTAAACATTTTGTTTTGTTATTCATTTCTTTAATATCAAGTATAATACCGTTTTCAAAATCAAGAAATAATTGCACAAAAACCGCTACCTGACTGCCATAATGACATATACAAAATTAATTATAATGACATTTTGGCTTAAATATTATTAATCTTAGAAAACACGGGATTTTATTACGAATTTTAGGAGAGTTTTTTTTTTGAAATTGTTCTTATTATCTTTCGGGCAATTATTTTGATTTTTCGTTTTCGTATGCCTCAACTATTCTATTAACTAATTTATGACGAATTATATCTCCTCTGTCAAATTCAACAAAAGAAAGTCCTTCTATACCTTTAAAGAGTTTCTGAGCCGTTAATAATCCTGATTCTGATTTATTAAGAAGATCTATTTGTGTTAAATCTCCCGTTACAATAAATTTAGAAGTTTCGCCCATTCTAGTCAAGAACATCTTTAATTGTCCGTGAGTAGCATTTTGTCCTTCGTCCAGAATAACAAAAGAGTCGTTTAGAGTTCGTCCTCTCATAAAAGCAAGCGGGGCAATCTGGATAATTTTTTCTTCGATATATTTTTCAAGTTTTTTATGTGGAATCATATCCAGCAGAGCATCATAAAGAGGTTGCAGGTATGGGTCTAATTTTTCTCTTAAATCTCCCGGCAAAAAGCCTAGATTTTCGCCTGCTTCGACAGCCGGTCTGCTTAAGATTATGCGTTTAACGGCTCTTTCCTTCAGTGCTCTTACGGCAAGTGCTATTGCCGTATAAGTTTTTCCTGTTCCTGCCGGTCCTATTGCAAACAGCAGGTCATTTTTTTTATACTCTTCAATTAATAATTTCTGATTTTTTGTCCTAGCAGTAATAGGTTTGCTTGTTACGCTATATAACAGAATTCCTTTTTCAACATCAGGTAATAACTCATTGGTTTTATTATCAAGAATTTCTTTAACATCGTTTATATTTAAACTGTTAAATTTATCAAAATGAGTTATTAATAAATCAAGTTTTTTTTCGAACTCAATAATTTCATTTTCATCACCGATTAGTTTTATTTCGTCTCCCCTGCTGATAATTTTGAGTTTAGGGAAATATCTTTTTATTAACTCAAGGTTTGCTTCTCTAATTCCAAAAAATTTACTTAAATCCTGAATATCAATAAAAATACTTTTTTCTGTCATCTATAAAATTTATAATATATTTGTATTTTGCAAATTAAACTATTTTTTAACTTTAAACTGTTTTTTTTTGAGATAGTTTATTAACATTTTTTAGAATTTATTAAATTGACTAAATTAGTAACATTAACGAGCGATTGGCACAACAGCGATTATTATTCGGGAGCTGTAAAAGCGTCGATTTTATCAAAAATTGCGGATGTTAATTTTATTGATATTAGTAATTCTATACAAACTTTTAATCATATTCAGGCTGCATTTATTTTAAAAAGTGTTTATAATAAATTCCCTGCGGGCACAATACATATTTTTGCAGTAAATAGTGAATTGGATGATAATGAACATTTTGCCGTTGCAAAATACGAAGAACAGTATTTTATTGCAAATGATAACGGCAGTTTGGGACTTATTTTTGATAATAAACCTGAAATTGTTGTCAAACCGGATACGGGAAATAATTATACGGGTTCTACATTTCCCGAACTTAGTGTATTTTGTGATATTGTAAGTTTTATTTTAAAAAACGGTGATATAAAAGAAATTGGCAATTCTTTACCTGATGTTGTTCGTAAGCCTCGGTTATTACCTCAAATTGACAAAAATGAAATAAATGCTACGATTATTTATATTGATTCTTATCAAAATGCGATTACAAATATTACCAAAGATATTTTTGACAAATACATTTCCGGAAAGAATTTTTTATTAAGTATTGAAAACAGTTCTATAAAAATTAATTCAATTTCAAATTCATATAAGGATGTTGAAACAGGTAGTATTTTATGTTTATTTAATTCATTGGATTTACTTGAAATCGCAATAAGAGACGCAAAATTATGTAAATTACTTAATTTATCAACAAAACTACAGGTCAGGATAAAATTTTAATTAACCTAAAACAATTCCTGTTAATAAATCAATGTTACTATACCTACAAACGAATCATTATCTGCTCCCGATACATTAAGATTTATAACATATAAATAAGGAGCTGTCGGCAGAGGTTTTCCTGTGCCCTGATAAGTTCCGTCCCATGGTTCATCACCGTGTTTTCCGCTGTAAACCTCTTGTCCCCATCTGTTAAATACTTTAATATAATGATAAGCGTAGTATTCGATATTTTCAATAATCCACGAGTCATTTACACCGTCTCCGTTAGGAGTAAAGGCATTTGGAATTTTTATACAATCTTCTATACCATCAACAACTAAAGCTGAAGCATATCCTGTACATCCATTTACATCAACAATAGTAATTTCGTATTGTCCGACACCTAATCCTGAAACATAGTTAGTATTTTCATATTCTTTGTCTTCTAACAAATATGTATAAGGAGGTGTTCCTCCGGTTGTTGAAATTTCTATATATGCATCTTCAAAGCCATAACACGAAGGATTTATAATTACAAGAGTTGCACTAATTTTGCCCGGATAAACGACAACTGTAACGGTGTCTGTATCTCCGCAAGCTCCTCCGATAGTATATTTGATATCATAAATTCCCGGTCCTGCCGTACCGGCATCAAACACTCCGTCGTAATCATCGACATAATAGCCTGTCCAGTATCCTCCTTCGGGAGTTGCATTTAACTGAACCGTTAATTCATCATAATGACAGAATGGTCCTGCAGGGTCAATAAATACTTCAACTTCATCATATACATGAATAGTAATTTGACCTGTACCTGTACAGTTGTTTGCTGTAATCTGATATGTAATTACATGACTTCCTACGCCGGCTGTACCGGGGTCAAAAATTCCTGCTATTGAATCGGTTATTCCGTCACCCGACCAGGTACCTCCTGAACTCACTGCCGTAAGATTTACAGAAGGATCTTCAAGGCAAAATGGTCCTGCCGGATAAATACTTGCATTTGGTGTTTGATATATGGTAACAAGAAAACTGTTTTCCGCATAACAGTTCGGCTCAGTATCGGTTGCTGCATATACATAAATTGTCTGGGTACTTGATATTATATCATTTGCAAACAATGCAGTACCTCCGCCATTTGGAGCGGTAAAGTAATTTCCGTTTGTTAATGCGGGAAGAATATAATTATCACAGGCTGTTACATTAGCAGGAGCATCAGCCGGAGGGCTTTCAATCAGAGTAACAGTAAAACTATTTTCCGCATAACAGTTCGGAACTGTTCCGGTTTCTGCATATACATAAATTGTTATGTCATTAACAATAGAATTACCTGCAAATAACGGAGCTCCCGTACCATCTGGTCCTGTAAAATAATTTCCATTTGTTAAAGGAGGAAGTATATAAATATCACAGGCGAAAACATCATCAGGATTATCAATAAGCGGTATTGCATGTATTGTTAAAGTTACAGGTATTCTGCTACTTGTACAGCCCGATATTATTTCTACAACCTCTGCATAGTAAGTATAAACTCCTGCATTTGTATCATCAGGAGTATAACTGTTTGTATTACTTGCAACCTGAGTTCCTCC
>SLSH01000111.1 GCA_007130555.1 Bacteroidales bacterium | reverse complement strand
CAATATATTTTGTTTTACTAAAAAAAATCAAATAGGAGCATTATTAAACAAGGATTTTTTTATCAGAATAAACGATTCTTTGGTATTAAATATTAATAGAATTATTAAAGCATCTGATACTTATGTTAAAATCAAAGCAAACGGTAAAACAAAAACTTTCCCCATAGAAAAAGAATTCAGTGCAAATCTGATTAAGAAATTAAATAAGTAATAAAAATATTATCAGGATTAAGTAGTTATATTCTAATAATTTAACCCAAAAATTGGTATTAAACTTACAGACTAACCAATATGCTGTATTAATTTCATAAATATTTTTTTACTTTTGTATAAATAAAAAAAATTATATGCTGTCAAACCGACAATTATTCTTAAAATATTTAGGTCAAACTTCTGATAATCCTTGTTTATTAGAAATAGAAAAAGCAGAAGGGATTTATTTATACGGACCAAACGGAGAAAAATATATTGATTTGATTTCGGGAGTATCTGTAAGCAATTTAGGTCATGGAAATATATCCGTAAAACAAGCGGTAAAAGAACAAATTGACAAACATGCACATTTAATGGTATATGGCGAATATATACAAGTTCCGCAAGTTGAATTGGCAGCATATTTAACTTCATTATTGCCCGAGTGTTTAAACACGGTATTTCTGGTAAATAGTGGAAGCGAATCTGTTGAGGGAGCTATTAAACTTGCAAAAAGATATACAAGGCGTTCTAAAATAATTTCTTTCAATAATGCATATCATGGCAGTACTCACGGAGCTTTAAGCGTAACCGGAAACGAAGAACTTAAGCGTTCTTTCAGACCTCTTTTGCCCGAAGTATATCATATTAATTTAAACTCAATTAATGAACTTGATTTAATTGATAAAAATACTGCTTGTGTAATTATTGAACCAATACAGGCAGAAGCAGGAGTAAGAATTCCCGATAATAATTTTATGCAGGAACTTTATAAAAAATGTAAAGAACTTGATGTATTACTTATTTTTGATGAAATACAAACAGGATTTGGAAGAACAGGAAAAATGTTCGGATTTGAACACTACAACATAACGCCCGATATTATTTGTTTTGCAAAAGCATTTGGAGGCGGAATGCCAATCGGGGCTTTTGTTTCAGACAAAAAAATAATGAATAGTTTTACTTACGATCCTGTACTGGGTCATATTACAACTTTTGGCGGACACCCCGTATGTGCTGCCGCTGCTCTGGCAAATCTGAAAGAAATAACAAAAAATAATATTATAGAAGAAGCTAAAGAAAAAGGAGAATTATTAAAAAACAATATCAATGGAAAAAAAATTAAAGAAATCAGAGGTAAAGGACTATTACTTGCAGTAGAAATAGACAGTTTTGACAATATTCTGAAATTTATAAAACAAGGAATAAAAAACGGAATTGTAACAGACTGGTTTCTTTTTGATAATAAATCATTTAGAATTACACCGCCACTTACTATTACAAAAGAACAAATACTTGAAACATGTAAAATAATAAACAAAACACTTGAGGAGTTATAATTATACATATAATTTTTTTGCTTACTCACGTTATTATAGGTAAACAATATGTTTGTGAAAAATTTTTTAAATAAATTATTATTTTTAATTGCAATACTGATTGCTTTTAATAATAGCTTTGCTCAAGATTTTGACTATGAAATAGAAATTATTAATGAACTATTCGAACAAATAGTTAATACAAGAAACGATAAGCATAAACTTGAATTAAATGAACAAATTGTTGAAAATATCGAATTAATATTAAATGACGAGGAAAGTTTTAATTATGATTTTTCGGAATTGGAATTTATTGTAATTTTATCATCCGATGACAATAAACTAAAAATTTATAACTGGAATATAGCTCTTTTTGACGGCACTTTCAAATATTTTGGATTCCTTCAACATTTACATGGCAGAAATGAAATAAATGTTTTTAAACTAAATGATTTATCTGATTTTTATGAAGAAGAAGGCAGACATTTTTCCGGTCATAAAGAATGGTTCGGAGCATTATACTATGAAATAATCACAAAAAGATGGAACAGAGTTACATATTATACTTTAATTGGATGGGACGGTGCAAATTTTTTAATTAATCGAAAAGTAATAGAAGTCTTATACTTTTGTGATGAAGGACTTCCGCATTTCGGAAATAAAATGTTTGTTGTAGGTAACACAAGAAAAGACAGAATGATTTTTGAATATGCAAACAGAGCGGCAATGTTACTAAGATATAATTCTAAAAACGATATAATAGTAATTGACCATCTTTCTCCACCGGATTCTAAATACAAAGGAATGAGACAATATTACGGACCGGACTTATCTTATGATGCATTAGAATTTAAAATGGGCAGTTGGATTTTTAAATCGGACATTGATCCTGATATTGCAATTAATTATGAAAGAAACAGAAGAGTTAATGTGTTAAGAAGAGAAAGAGAAAGCAAATTAAACAGATAAAAAAATATTGTCAATAAATTAAAATACACATGAAACAAAAAAAACAAATTAATATTTATTTTATTGATAATGATAATTTGGAACTTGATAATTTCAGAGATAATTTTACCATGAAGTTTGATTATAATCTTTTTACTTTTAACTCGGTAGAAATACTCATAAACAAACTCAATGCTGATGTTAAAGAAAAAAAAATAAAAATTGTTATTATTGACTATCTTATCAGAAGCAGGGGAATGGATATCACTACTGCGGTAGAATTATTACCCCGAATTAAAAATATTGACAATGATATAGAAGTTATAATATTTGCAGACAGCGATAATATAGAATTAAAAACTACAAGTGGCAACGTAAAACCGGCAGCATATATCAGAAAAGACACACAATATTTCGCAAGATTAGAAGCTGTATTACACAGAATAATCAGTGGACACGAAATGAAAAGAAAAATAAAAAATATAAAAAAAGCTATAATATTGTTTGTCGGAATACTGGTATTGGGAACACTTGCTTTTATACTTTCCGTAATATTTAAATTTTAAAATCAAAGTTAGACAACTCTATATCAAGTATTTAAGCATGGCTATTAAAATTTATTTTCAGAAACCACAAAAACTGACTATTTGTCATAATTTATTCCATGGCATACTGTTTGTCATATTTCAGGCATTGTAAAATTTAAAAACATTAAAAATTATGGTAAAAAATAAAGGAAACATAGGAGTAACGACAGAGAACATCTTTCCAATTATTAAGAAGTTTTTATATTCCGAGCATGAAATATTTTTAAGAGAATTATTGTCAAACGCTGTTGATGCGTGTCAAAAATTAAAAACAATCGGAATTGCGGGAGAATATGAAGGAGATACAAAAAATTTCAAAATTGAAGTAATTTTGGATAAGGACAAAAAAACGATAACAATTAGTGATAATGGTATAGGAATGTCAAAAGAAGAAGTTGACAAATACATAAATCAGATTGCTTTCTCTAGTGCGGGAGATTTTCTTGACAAATATAAAAACAGCGAAAATGCAATTATCGGACATTTTGGTCTCGGTTTTTATTCTTCTTTTATGGTATCCGAAAAAGTAGAAATTATCACTAAATCATATAAAAAAGATGAAAAAGCCGTAAAATGGGCTTGTAAAGGCGACCCTAATTATACTATTACAGATGCAGAAAAAGAGAGTACCGGGACAGATGTAATATTGTATATTGACAAAGAATCGGAAGAATTTCTTGAAAAGGAAAGAATCGAACAAATGTTAAATAAATTCTGTAAATTTTTGCCAGTACCGATTGTTTTCGGTAAAAAAACAGAATGGAAAGACGGTAAAGAAGTAGAAACAAAAGAAGATAATATAATTAATAATATTTTACCTGCATGGAAACAAAAACCGGCTGATTTAAAAGATGAAGATTACAAGAGTTTTTACAGAGAACTTTATCCGATGAATTTTGACGAACCTCTGTTTAATATTCATCTTAATGTTGATTATCCGTTTAATCTTACAGGGATATTGTATTTTCCGAAAATCAAATCAAATCTTGATATGCATAAAAACAAAATTCAGTTATACTGTAATCAGGTTTTTGTTACCGATTCGGTTGAAGATATTGTTCCCGAGTTTTTAACTATATTGCATGGTGTTATTGATTCTCCCGATATTCCTCTTAATGTTTCTCGGAGTTATCTGCAATCGGATTCCAATGTCAGAAAAATATCTTCTCATATAACAAAAAAAGTTGCAGACAGGCTGAATGAAATTTTCAAAGAAGACCGCAAAGAATTTGAAAAAAAATGGGATGATTTAAAACTCTTTATCGGCTATGGGATGATATCGGACGAAAAATTTTATGAAAAAGCCGAAAAGTTTGCATTATTTAAAAATACAGATAACCAATACTTTACTTTTGATGAGTATAAAGAAAAAATAAAAGAAAATCAAACAGACAATAATAAACAATTGATTTATCTCTATGCCAATAATACCGAAGAGCAATATTCATACATTAAAGCGGCAAAAGATAAATCTTATGATGTATTAATTTTGGACGGACAATTGGATTTACATTTTATTAATACTCTGGAACAAAAGTTTAAGGACTCAAGATTTGTGCGTGTTGATTCGGATATTGTTGATAATTTAATTAGAAAAGACGATAAAATTGAATCCGTATTAAATGACAAGGAGCAGGAAAATATAAGAATGGTTTTTCAGGGGATAGTTCCCGAAGGCAAAGAATATTCGGTTATTACAGATTCCATGTCCGAAAATGATATGCCTGTACTTGTTGTAAAAGAAGAATTTATGCGTAGAATGAAAGATATGTCTGCAATGAGCGGAGGAACAAATTTTTATAAAGATATGCCTGATGATTACAGAATTATTATAAACACAAATCATCCTATCATTGTTGATTTAAGTTCAAAGGTTGAAAATAAGACCGCATCAAAACGAGAAAATTTTGATGAAGAAATACAAAAATTAGATTCTGAAAAATCCAAACTGGAAAAAAAGCTGAAAGATTTAAAAGAAGACGAAAAACCTAAAGCAGATACAGATAAACTGGAAACAGTAAACAAAAAATTATCTGAAGTTAAAGACAAAAAAACAGAAGTTTTCAAGCAATTAGGTAAAAAACAAAAAATTGTAAGTCAACTTTACGACCTTGCTTTACTGTCAAATAATCAGTTAAAAGGAGAATCTTTAAGTAATTTTGTTAACAGAAGTATTGAGCTTTTAAAGAAGTAAATTTATCAATCCTATATCACTCGGATTGCAAATCCGAGTGAGCGGGGGAAGTAGTTTTATCAATCTTTTAAACAACGGATTGAATATCCGTAATTGATATTACTGGCAATAGAAGATACATTGGCACTATTATAAGATAGACCTACTCCTCTAACTCCTTCGGCATCTATTGTAGTACTCCAAAAGCCTGCATAGAGACCAAGCGGAACAAATGCATATTCTGTACCCCCCACCGGTATTGCTCTGGCTCCTGCTCCTCTTGCATAAAAACAGGCTGCATTGGTAGCTCCTGTATTTGGGCTATTCCAGTATGTTGTTCCTCTTTGTTTTAGTTTTCCTCCTGCACCTGATCCCCCAAGATAATTAACAAGTGCTCCCCATTCGGCAAGACTTGGAACATGCCAGCCTGTAGGACAAATACCGCGAGCATCGTGAACAGCATATCCATTATATAATGCTCCGTAAGTAT
>SLSH01000373.1 GCA_007130555.1 Bacteroidales bacterium | reverse complement strand
TTTTTGTTGCAAAATTATAATACATGACAGACAAAATATTAATTCTGGATTTCGGCTCTCAATATACTCAACTTATAGCAAGAAGAGTAAGAGAATTAAATGTTTATTGTGAAATATATCCTTACAACAAATTTCCAAAACCTGATAAAAATGTTAAAGGAGTAATTCTAAGCGGAAGTCCGTTTTCCGTTAAAGATAAAAATGCTTTAATCCCTGATTTAAAAGATATTAAAGAAAAATTACCTTTACTTGGAATTTGCTACGGGGCTCAATATTTAACTCATTTTTTCGGTGGAAAAGTAGTTTCTTCTGATACCCGTGAATACGGCAGAGCTAATCTGAATTTTGTTAATAACAATAATCAATTGCTGAAAAATATCGAAAATAATTCTCAGGTATGGATGTCGCACGGAGATTCTATTACCGAAATTCCCGATAATTACGAAATAATTGCATCTACCGATGATGTTAAAATCGCCGCATATCAAATAGGAGGGGAGCATACATACGGAATTCAGTTCCACCCCGAAGTATATCATACTACACAAGGGAAAGAACTCATTCAAAACTTTGTTGCCGGCATCTGTAAATGCGAACAAAACTGGACGCCTCAATCATTTATTGATGAAACCATAAATGATTTAAAAGAAAAACTGGGAAACGATAAAGTTGTGCTGGGATTATCCGGTGGTGTTGACAGCTCTGTTGCAGCAATACTCCTGCATAAAGCAATAGAAAAAAACCTTAACTGTATTTTTGTTGATACAGGTTTATTACGAAAAAATGAATTCGAATCCGTTTTAAAATCATATCACGGAATGGGACTTAATGTTAAAGGAGTTGATGCAAAAAATGAGTTTTACGAAGAACTTAAGGGAATTACAGACCCCGAAAAAAAACGAAAAGTCATAGGCAGAGTATTTATTGAAATTTTCGAAAAAGAAGCAAAACAGATTTCTAATGTAAAATGGTTGGCACAAGGAACAATTTATCCCGATGTAATAGAATCCGTTTCGGTTAAAGGACCTTCCGCGACAATTAAATCTCATCATAATGTAGGCGGATTACCCGAAAAAATGGATCTGAAAATTGTTGAACCTCTGAATTTATTGTTTAAAGATGAAGTAAGAAAAGTCGGTAAAGCTTTAAATATATCTCAAAATATTCTGGGACGACATCCTTTTCCCGGTCCCGGACTCGGTATCAGAATACTAGGAGATATTACTCCCGAAAAAGTAAGAATAATTCAGGAAGTTGACCATATTTTTATTGATGGATTAAAAAATGACGGTTTATACGATAAAGTATGGCAGGCTGCTGCAATATTACTGCCCGTACAGTCCGTAGGAGTTATGGGAGACGAAAGAACTTACGAAAATGTAGTAGTACTTCGTGCAGTAGAGTCAACTGACGGAATGACAGCAGATTGGGTGCACTTACCTTATCAATTCCTTTCAAATATTTCAAATGCAATTATTAATAAAGTCAAAGGTGTTAACAGAGTTGTTTACGACATAAGCTCAAAACCACCCGCAACAATCGAGTGGGAGTAAAAACTCACAAATCACATAATTGATTACAAAAAATACAACCATTCTCCTGGCATAAACACAAAAATTAAGTATCTCAGAAAGCATCTATTAGAATTAATAAAATAATATAGTATTTTTGCCTCTGATTAGAAATTAAACTCTATTTGATAAATGATTTTTAAAAACCTCACAAATATTGAAAGGGTAAGTTTTAAATATCATATTATCTATAATATTGTGGAAGGTATTCTATTCGGATTTTTTCTGATGAATGAGTTTATTTTTCTTAAAAGTCTTAATGCTACCGAATTTCAGGTAGGGTTACTCTTTCTGTTCAGTATGGTCGCATTTTTACCTCTGATGTTTTTTAATGAAATGCTCAGACGTACTGTAAATAAAAAGAAGCTTATCCGCATAACCGCCTTAATAACAAGAACGCCGTTATTATTATTCTTTTTTTTCCCGACAAGCATAAACTCCGGTAACATAGCCTTTTTTCATTATGCTTTTTTAGGAATATTTCTTGTTTATTACCTTGGTACTCCCATAATTTTACCTACGATAAATTTGTTTCTCAGAAACGCCTATCAGGATAATAACTTCGGAAAACTTTATGGTTATGCAACAACAATAAACAAAATACTGGTTCTTGTATCTACTTTTTGCTTTGGACAACTGCTAAATCTTGACCATTATTCTTTCAGATATGTTTATCCGATACTGGGTATTACAGGCATTATAGGATTGTTTTATTTGTCTAAAATTCCGATAAGAATACCAAAGGAAACTATCAGACTAAAATTTATGGAAGCTATAAAAAAATCAGGATTGCGTCTATTTGATATTGTAAAAAACGATAAACCCTACAGACATTATGAAATTTCTTTTTTCCTGTACGGTATAGCATTTATGATTACGGTAACCGTAATATCTTTTTTTATGGAAAGACATCTAGGCTTAAACTATCCCAGTATTGCAAACTACAAAACACTCGGGGCGTTTATGACTATAGCATTTCTGCCATTGTTCGGGAAAGTTCTAAATAATACAGACCCCCGAAGATTTGTAATAATTAGTTTTGCTTTTTTATTAATTTACATATTTCTTGTAATGATAACAGAATATCTCCCTTACTATTTTTGGCTCGGAAATTTTCAAATATATTATACTTTGTTTATTGCATTTATTTTTTTCGGATTATTTGGAGCATCTAATACTCTTGCATGGCATATCGGGTCGGCATATTTTAGTAAAGATAAAAATTCTGCCCCCGATTATCAGGCAGTACATCTTATCCTGACAGGAGTAAGAGGTCTTTTTGCTCCGTTAATGGGAGTACTTCTTTATTCTGTTCTCGGATATACAATTACTTTTTCTGTTGCAATATTATTTATTATTTTTGCAATAATTATAGTTTATTGGTCTCAAATTAAATACAAATAAAAACTTAATAAAATGGTAAAAAATAAATTCTCATATAGTCAGGCACTTACAGAACTCGAGAATATTCTAACTGAAATCGAAAACGAAGAACTGGATTTAGACCTGCTAAGCGAAAAAGTAAAGAGGGCTACATTTTTAATTAAAGAATGTAAATCAAGACTACGCAAAACCGGCGAGGAAATCGAAAGTATCCTCGAAGATTGGGATAACGGGGAAGATAAAGAATAGAATAATAACCCCGTTGCTGCGAGATTGCGTGCTGAGTTTTAGGGTTTAATAATTGTTCATTATTCGGTTTTTTCATTTCCCACAAGATTTCAATATTTACAATAATCCGACACTGTAAGCGGCGCACTAATCCTGCCGAAGTGTGTCACAGATAATAACCCGTAACAATAGCCGGTACAAGTCATAAAACACACAAAACCAATTTATACCGATATGAATTATTTTATAGTCTAATCATCGCTAAAGGCTTGATAAGACTAAAAATAATTATCTATCGGCATTAACCACTGTAGAAATAATAATACGTCTTCCTATTGTCGGACTAATTATTATTTTACATTGGTATTACTTGTCCGGAATTGATGGTTTTACTGTGATAAATTTTAACTTTTTCGCACCAACTCCGTTAGGAGTTGAATATTTGTAACCCCGACTTTCAAGTCGGGGGTCTCAAATCAATGTATAATCAAGTTTTGGCGGGAAATTTGCTTTTTTTGCAAATTTCATGACAAAACATAAAAGATATAGCCTTTTTTACACCACCAAAAATACACTTTCCTGCTTTACCTACAAAAATCCGACACTGTAAGTGTCACAGATAAATAACCCGTAACAAGCGGAGCGCCGGTACGGGTGTAAAGAAAACACACTACCTATTTTGGCGGGAAATTTGCCTTTTTTTGCAAATTTCATGACAAAACCAAAAAACAACCGACTAATAAATACCCCACTACCGCATCACTTCACCTTGCAATTTCCAAGTTTTTTTACACTATCCCAAAAACTTTTTCATAATTTATTTTTTTTGTGATGAGAGTTTTTTATTTTTGTAGTGAATAATTATTCCCGCTACCGCAATGTGCACCTTGTGATTTGGAGAAACCATTTTGCGACAACGGGAAATTTTGATTTAAATAAATTAGGTTATAATTTCTAATAAATAAGTAAATGACAAAAAATAAAACAATTAATGTTAAAGGAACTGAAATATCAATAATTAATCAAAATAATAATGATTATATATCGCTAACAGATATGCTCAAAGCAAAAGATGGCGACTTTTTTATTTCTGACTGGTTACGTAACCGTAATACAGTTGAATTTTTGGGCATTTGGGAAAGTGTTTTCAACACCAATTTTAATTATGGCGAATTTGCCATAATTAAAAGTAAGGCAGGATTAAACAATTACAAAATCAGTGTAAAAGAGTGGCAGCAAAAAACCAACTCTATCGGATTAAAGGCAACTGCAGGAAGGTACGGAGGAACTTATGCTCATCCTGATATTGCTTTTGAATTTGGTATGTGGATTAGTGCAGAATTTAAAATTTATCTCATTAAAGAATTTCAACGTCTGAAAGTTGAAGAAAACAACCGTCTGAAACTTGAATGGAATCTGCAACGAACCCTGGCAAAAATTAATTATAGAATTCACACCGATGCTATTAAAGATAATCTTATCCCGAAAGAATTAACAAAAACTCAAATTCAGTTTGTCTATGCCGATGAAGCAGATATGCTCAATATGGCATTGTTTGGAATGACCGCAAAACAATGGCGCCATAACAGCCCTGATAAAGAAGGAAATATACGTGATTTTGCAAGCATCGAACAATTGGTGGTGCTCTCAAACTTAGAAAGTATTAATTCTGTTTTGATTCATCAGGGAATTGCACAATACGACAGATTAAAACAATTAAACCGTACTGCCATTCAGCAAATGAAATCACTCGTCAGTAACCTGAATATTAAAAAACTCAAATAATTGAAGCATAAACCTGAACATCAAAAACAATTTGCTTATTTGGATTAAAAGCCAAAATTGTTGAATATAGAACAAGTATCAACGATTTTTGATTTAAGAATAATTGCATAAAAATCATTATTCGTTAATAGCAAATCCTCGCTTGTTATTCAGTTTTTTCCTTTGATGCAAGATTTTATTATATACAATAATCCGACACTGTAAGCGGCGCACTAATCCTGCCGAAGTGTGTCACAGATAATAACCCGTAACAATAGCCGGTACAGGTCATAAAACACACAAAACCAATTTATACCGACTAGTCGGACTAATTATTATTTCACATTGGTATTACTTGTCCGGAATTGACGGTTTTACTGCGATAAATTTTAACTTTTTCGCACCAACTCCGTTAGGAGTTGAATATTTGTAACCCCGACTTTCAAGTCGGGGGTTACAAATCAATGTATAATCAAGTTTTGGCGGAAAATTTGCTTTTTTTTGCAAATTTCATGACAAAACACCAACAAATACCTCCCAATTCCCAATCTTCTTTACACTATCCCAAAAACTTTCCCATTTTTTTACCTTTCCAAAAAATATTCATTAAATAATCGTTATTAAATAATTTCATTTTAGTAAGTTTGTGTTTTTTTTAAAAAATATATAAATTACGATATGTTACTTTCAAAATTATTCGGAAATAAGGCAAGCAGAGATTTAAAGGTGTTAAATCCGTATCTGGATAAAGTATTGGATGTTGAGCCTGAAATTAAAGCATTATCAAACGATGAACTACGCGAAAGAAGTTCTAAACTGAAGCAGGGAATACAAGATTATTTATCCGAAGATAATAAAAAAATCAAAGAATTAAAAGAACTTGCCGAAACTAAGGATATTTGGGAAAAAGAAGAAATTTTTGATGAGATTGATAAAATTGAAAAAGAAATTGATGAAAAATTAAAAGATTACTTAGACCAAATACTGCCCGAAGCTTTTGCAATTATTAAAGACACTGCAAAAAGATTAACCGAAAACGAAGAAGTAATTGTTACTGCTACGGATTTTGACAGAGAGCTTGCTACCCAAAATGATTTTGTTGACATAAAAAACGATAAAGCGGTTTATTACAATTCATGGATTGCGGGAGGAAACAAAATCGTTTGGGATATGATACATTACGATGTGCAGATTATCGGCGGAGCGGTTTTACATCAGGGGAAAATTGCAGAGATGGCTACTGGGGAAGGAAAAACTCTTGTTGCTACTTTTCCCGTATTTTTAAATGCTCTTACAGGCAGGGGAGTACATATTGTTACCGTAAACGATTATCTTGCAAAACGTGATGCCGAATGGATGGGACCGCTGTATATGTTCCACGGACTGGCTGTTGATTGTGTTGATAAACATCAGCCAAACAGTATTGAACGCAGAAAAGCTTATCAGGCGGATGTTACATTTGGCACCAATAATGAATTCGGATTTGATTATCTGCGGGATAATATGGCTATTAACCCCGAAGACCTGGTTCAGCGTAAACATAATTTTAGTATAGTTGATGAGGTTGACTCGGTACTGATTGATGATGCACGAACTCCGCTTATTATATCAGGACCAACACCAAAAGGTGACGACCAGCTGTTTGCTGAACTTAAACCGCAGATTCAAAAACTGGTAAGTGCCCAAAGAGCTTTCGTTAATGATGTTTTTACCGAAGCTAAAACACTCATATCAAAAGAAAACGAAAAAGACGGAGGTTTTTTGCTGTTAAGAGCTTTTAAAGGATTGCCTAAAAATAAAGCTCTCATAAAATTTCTCAGTGAACAAGGTATGAAAGTGCTTATGCAAAAAACCGAAAATTTTTACATGCAGGATAAGTCAAAATACATGCATAAAGTTACCGATGAATTGTATTTTATTATTGACGAAAAAAACAATCAGATTGAACTTACCGATAAAGGATTTGAACTGCTATCGCAATCTACCGAAGACCCCGATTTCTTTGTACTTACCGATGTAGGTTATGAAGTCTCATTATTAGACGAGCAAAATTTACCGGATGAAGAAAAATTAAAAAGAAAAGACGAACTGATAAGAGATTATTCAATTAAATCCGAAAGAGTTCATACAATGAACCAATTGCTAAGAGCATATACATTATTCGAAAAAGATGTTGAATATGTTGTAATTGATAATAAGGTTAAAATCGTTGATGAACAGACAGGTCGTATAATGGAAGGAAGACGGTATTCAGACGGATTACACCAGGCTATAGAGGCAAAAGAAAATGTTAAAATTGAAGCCGCTACACAAACTTATGCAACAATTACTTTACAGAATTATTTCAGAATGTATAATAAACTGTCGGGAATGACAGGTACTGCCGAAACCGAAGCGGGAGAATTCTGGGATATATATAAACTTGACGTAGTTGTTATTCCTACAAATGAGCCGATTGTCAGAAATGATTTCGAAGATTTGGTTTATAAAACCAAAAGAGAAAAATATACCGCAGTTACAGATGAAATTGAAAATTTAATCAATAATGAAAGACCGGTACTCGTTGGTACCACATCGGTTGAAATATCCGAATTGTTAAGTAAAATTCTTGCACGGAAAGGGATTAAACATAATGTACTTAACGCAAAACTTCACCAGAAAGAAGCGGATATAGTTGCAGAAGCCGGTAAATCAAAAACCGTTACAATTGCCACGAATATGGCAGGTAGGGGTACCGATATCAAACTAAGTCCCAGAGTTGTAGAAAGCGGTGGATTGGCAATTGTCGGTACCGAAAGACACGACTCTAGGCGGGTTGACAGACAGCTGAGAGGACGTGCAGGAAGACAGGGAGACCCCGGTTCTTCGCAGTTTTTTGTTTCGCTCGAAGACAACCTGATGAGGCTTTTCGGCTCGGACAGAATGGCAAAACTTATGGATAGAATGGGACTAAAAGAAGGAGAAGTAATTCAACACAGCATGATTTCAAAATCAATAGAAAGAGCTCAGAAAAAAGTAGAAGAAAACAACTTCGGAATACGTAAAAAACTGCTTGAATATGATGATGTGATGAATGCCCAAAGAACCGTTATCTATAAAAAACGCAAAAATGCACTTGACGGTGAAAGATTAGGAGCAGATATTGCAAATATGATGTATGATATTTGCGCCAGCGTTATTGACGAATATCAATCCGTAGAAGATTTTGAAGGGTTTAAATTGGAATTACTCAGAGTTCTGTCAATTGAAAGTCCGTTTGATGAAAGTCAATTTGCCGAATATAAACAGGATGAACTTATTGAAATTTTATATGAAAAATTAATACAAACTCATAAAAGAAAAACCGAAATAATCGCCGAACAGGCATATCCCGTAATAAAAAATATTTATGAAAATAATCCTAAAAAATATGAAAATATATTAGTTCCGGTATCAGACGGAGCAAGAATTTATAATGTAATAGTAAATCTCGAAAAAGCCTATAACAACGAAGGTGTTGAAATTATAAATTCTTATAACAAAACATCGGTTTTAAAAAATATTGATGACCAGTGGAAAGAGCATTTACGCGAAATGGATGACCTCAGGCAATCCGTTCAGGCTGCTTCGTATGAACAAAAAGACCCTTTGTTGATTTATAAACTTGAATCTTTCAATCTTTTTAAAACAATGCTGGACAGAATTAATAAATCTGTTATTGCAACTCTGATGAAAGGTCATATCCCTGTTCGAAATCCTGACGAAATTCAGGAAGCAAAAGTAAGAAGAAAATTAGACACAAGCAATATGCAAACAAAACGTGATGACCCCGGATATCACGACCCGAGTAAAGGAAAACAAAAAACAGCTCCGGTAAGAGTCGAAAAAAAGGTGGGAAGAAACGATCCCTGTCCTTGCGGCAGCGGAAAAAAATACAAACACTGTCATGGAAAAATTTAAAAAAATATCATAATTTTTTTAATGATAATTTTTACAACCCTAAAATATTTATTAACATAGCTTTGAGTATAAATTTTTTATTTTTTTTTTGATTATAAAAAAATAATAATAACTTTGCACATAATTAACTAATGTATACAATATTGTATAATTAAAATTTAATATCGGTTAAAATGAAAAAAACAATAACATTTGTACTTTCGTTATTGCTTATTGTCATTGTGCAGGCACAAGAAGAACCCGAAATAGACACGACTCAGATTATTATTCCTTTACAGATAGGATTTGATGGAGAAGCTGCAATAGAAGATACAGCAAGTACTATAATAGTAGCAGAAGACCAGGAGGCTAATCTCGCATATAATGACGGAATAGAATTATATTCGGCAAATAATTATCAGGATGCAATTAATAAATTTAACGAAGCAATTAGATATAAACCGGATATGTATCAGGCATTTTATGGGAGAGGAAATGCTTACTTACAAATTCAGGAATATCAAAAATCAATTAATGATTTTAAAACTTTTCTGCAAGATAACCCCAATAATTCGGAAGTTAATTATCTTATAGGCTTTTCTTATTATAATCTTCAAGAATATGATGATGCTTTAAAATATTTTAACAAAGCAATAGAATTAAAACATAGAGATGTAAATATGTATTACTTAAAAGGAGTAATAATGTTTCATAAAGAACAATACGATGATGCTATAGCAAACTTTACAGAAACAATATCAATCGATTCCAGACACTTCTTTTCTTATAACGACAGGGCATCGGCATACAGAATGTTGAAAAAATACGATGAAGCAATAGAAGATTATACTAGAGCAATTAATTTAGATGGAGAAAAAGAAATTGTTTTTAATAACAGAGGTAGTGTAAAAAGATTAAAAAATGACTGGAGAGGAGCAATTCAGGATTACGATGAAGCCTTAAAAATAAACCCCGAATATTATCTTGCATTAAATAATAAAGGAGTTACTTTATATGAAATCAGAAGATATGGAGAGGCTATAAAAGCATTTGAAGCTGCTGTTAAAATCAATAATAATTATGCTTATGCATATAATAACAAAGGTTTATCTTATTATAGATTAGGTAAATACAAAGAGGCTGTTGAATCTTATACAAAAGCGATACTGATTAATCCGAATTTTGCCGAAGCATATCTTCACAGAGGCTCTGCAAGGGAAATGTTAAGAAATATGAGTGGAGCTTGCGATGACTGGAAAAAAGCAGTTGAATTAGGATTTAATGATGCAGAAGAGTACTTGTCAATTTGTGTAGAAGACATATACAGAAAATAATATAAAAAAGAATACTGAATGAAAAATATAAACAAATTCTTAATTTCATATTTGATTATTACCTTGGTATTTACTTCCGTTATATACTGCCAGTCGGAAGCAGAAATAAGTAGATCAGAGTTCAGGCACGAACGCGAAGGTTTTAGAGAAGCATGGAATTCAATCAGTGATGCCGATGCCTTTTATGATATGGGAGAACCCGGAGCATACAGAATCGCATTAAACCATTATTTAAAAGCATATCAATATAATCAAAATAATCCCGAATTAAATTATAAAATCGGAGCTTGCTATTTATATTCCGCAACCAAAGCTAAATCATTGGAATTTCTTAGAAAAGCATACAGAGCAAAACCCGGAGTAGCTGAAGATATTTACTTTTTAATCGGATGGGGATTACAATTAAATTATGAATTTGACGAAGCAATTGAATATTTTAATAAGTATAAAAGACAAATCCGAGCCGAAAGAAGTGCAAGAAGAAGGTTTGATGACATTCCAAGAAATCCCGATAAACATATACATGAATGTAATATCGGAAAAAATTTAGTTGAAAAACCTATTCGTGTATTTATTGATAACGTAGGACCTGCTATAAATTCTCAATATCCTGATTATGGACCGATAATCACCGTTGATGAATCTGTTATGATTTTCTGCTCCAGAAGAGAAGGCAGTACAGGAGGACAATTAGACCCTAACGATATGCAATATTACGAAGACTTATACATATCTCATTATCATAAAAACAGAGGCTGGTCTCAAGCTGTTAATATGAGAGATTTAAATACAGACGGACACGATGCTACTGTAGCTTTATCGCCGGACGGACAAACTTTGTTTATTTACAGAGGTGTTCCGCAGGGAACAATATTTGAAAGTAAATTACAGGGCGACAGCTGGTCAAGACCAAGAGAACTGGGAAGAAATATTAATACAAGATATCAGGAAACCTCTGCTTCAATATCATATTGTGGAAAATACCTTTATTTTGTAAGCGAAAGACCTAGAGATGATTTTGGAAATACAAGCATGGGTGGTAAAGATATATTTGTCTCCGAACTACAACATAACGGCAGATGGGGACCTGCAAAAAATCTCGGACCTCCAATAAATACAGAATACGACGAAGAAGGAATTTTTATGCATCCCGACGGACGGACTATGTATTTCAGCTCAAAAAGAGAAGGCTCAATGGGTGGGTATGATATATTTTATTCGGAAAGAGACAGAGACGGAAAGTGGGGAGAACCGGTTAATATAGGATATCCGGTTAATACTCCCGATGATGACGTATTCTTTGTCGTTGCCGGAAATGCCAGATATGCATACTTCTCTAGCGACAGAGAAGGAGGGTACGGATTACAGGATATATATAGAATTACATTCCTGGGACCCGAAAAAATTATGGTTTACAGCTCCGAAGATAACCTTATCGCAAGCTCCAAAGCTACAATACAACAAAGAGTTGAACCCGAAAAAGTAGAAGTAAGAACTGTAAGACTTACTGTATTAAAAGGAACTATTACTGATGCTCTTAGTGAAGAACCAATTGAAGCGTCTATTGAGCTCTATGACAACGAGAAAGATGAGCTTATTTCAACAATGACTTCAAATAGCGTTACGGGTGGTTATCTCGTCAGCTTACCTTCAGGAAAAAATTACGGTATAGCAGTAAGAGCAAAAGATTATTTATTCTACAGCGAAAATTTTGACATTCCCGAAACTTCTACATATCAAGAAGTTACAAAAGATATTGTGTTAAGTAAAGTAGGAATAGGTTCTAGAATTGTACTTAGAAATATTTTCTTTGACTTTGGAAAGGCAACACTTAGAGAAACTTCATTCTCTGAACTTAACAGACTAGTAACACTTATGGAATCTTATCCAAGAATGAGAATTGAGATAGGAGGACATACCGATAATCGGGGTAGTTTGGATTTTAATACTAAATTATCCGAAGACAGAGCTAAATCTGTAGTTGATTATCTGATTGATAAAGGAATAAGTAAAAACAGATTGTCATATAAAGGCTATGCGTTTACAGAACCAATCGCTACAAATGATACCGATGAAGGTAGACAACAAAACAGAAGAGTTGAATTTAAAGTTATTAGTATAAATTAAAAATTATTTGAATATAAAACTTAAAATCTATTGTTATGAAAAATTTTAAACTTATGAGAAAATTTATAATTGTTACTGTATTGTTTTTTACTATCTACAGTACAGTTGCTCAACGAAATGTAGAATTTACTTCTGCAAATTTTCCTGACCAAAGAAGAGAGCTTAGACAAGCTATCAGAAGCATTGAAGAAGGGGATGAAATGATAGAATATGAAAACAGGTATGCAGCAGCTTTATTGCTTTATAAAGAAGCATACGAGCTTAATCCGAATAATGCAAAACTTAATTATAAAGTAGGTGTTTGCTATTACAAATCCGCCCTGAAACATGATTGTTTGCAATATTTCGAAAAAGCATATCAGCTTAACCCTCAGGTTGACAGACAAATTCTTTACTATCTCGGAAGAGGTTATCATTTGAATTATCAGTTTGATAAAGCGGATAAATATTATACAGACTATATTAGAACTATCAGAGATCGTAGCGAAATTAGTTTTGTAAATCATCTAAAAGCTCAATGCCAATATGCGAAAAGATTAACCCAAGATACCTTGAAAAACATTATTATTACTAATGTTGGAAGTGGCATTAATACAGAATATAATGAATATGCTCCGCTAATAACCGCAGACGGAACAAAAATGTTTTTTACTTCAAGAAGAGAAAATACGACAGGAGGAAATATTGCCGAAGACGGACAGTATTTTGAAGATATTTATATGTCAACTAATTTGGGAGACGGATGGACCCCCGCAGAAAATATCGGAAGACCGATAAATCAAAGAGTACATAGTGCTGCTGTAGGGTTATCGCCCGATGGGGACAGACTTTTTGTCTATGTTGATGATAACGGTGGTGATATTTATATTTCAGAATTTGACGGAAATAGATGGTCAAGACCTGAATGTATTGGAAAGAATATTAATACACCTTATCATGAATCCAAAGCTACTATTTCTGCTGATGGTCAAACTTTGTATTTTATCTCCGACAGACCTGATTTATCAATAGGAGGAAGAGATATTTTTTATTCAAATCTCGATGATAGAGGAGAATGGGGACCTCCAACAAATTTGGGACCAACAATTAATACTGAATATGATGAAGTTGATATTTTCTTCCATCCCGACGGAGAAACAATGTTTTTCAGTTCGGCAGGACATAATTCTCTGGGAGGACTGGACATATTCAGAACCTCAAGAGATGAAGCAGGAAACTGGAACAGACCTGAAAATGTGGGATTCCCTATTAATACTCCCGGTGATGATACATTTTTTGTTACAACCCAATGTGCAACAATCGGATATTTTGCTTCAATAAGACCAGGAGGTCATGGATTACTTGATATTTATGAAATTACTTTTGTGGACGAAAGAACTTTCCTGGATATTTATACAAATACTGTAGAAGGAGTTGTTAGAGATGTAGATACAAGAGAACCTCTTTTTGCTGATATTGAAATTTTTGACATTACAAATGATTCTGTTTATACAAACATAAACTCCGACAGTAATACAGGAGAATATACAACTGAAGTTAAATCAGGCGTAGAATATAGAATGCTTGTGACTAAACCCGGATATATCCCTCATTCAGAAAATTTTGAATTTTCAAGTATTACCGAAGATCAACTGCTTATTATTGATGTTGACCTTAAAAGAAAAGTAAATACTTTAAAAGTTGTTGTAAGAGACGCTTTTACCAAAACTTTTTTGGAAGCTGACCTTGAATTAGTTGATATGGATAAAAATAAAGTCCATACCAAAGCTGTAACTAACAGTAATACCGGTGATTATACAATCGAATTAACCGAAGGAGATAATTATCAAATCAATGTAAATAAACAGGGTTATCTTAATCAGTCTAAAGATATTAAATTTGCAGAATTACAGGAAAAACAACACCTTGTTGTTTATTTCGATCTGGAAGAAATCAAAGTCGGAGCTACAGTAATACTTAAAAACATATTCTTTGACTTTGACAGAGCAACTTTAAGAAGAGAATCTTTTATAGAACTTAATAAAGTTGTTGACCTTTTAACCAGTGAACCAAATTTAAAAATTGAAATTTCAGGACATACTGATAATAAAGGTTCTTTTGAGTATAATACAAGATTATCCAGAGGAAGAGCAAAAGCTGTTGTTGATTATCTGATAAGCAAAGGAATAAGTGCAAACAGACTTACTTTCGAAGGATACTCTTTCAGTAAACCGATTGCAAGTAATGCTACTGACGAAGGAAGACAATTAAACAGAAGAGTAGAATTTAAAGTAACCGATTACGAAGGCGTTGATACATTTATATCAGAATCTCAAATTATTTCGGAAGACTCTGACTATGTAGCCGAAGTTGCCGAAGTAGTAACTCCTGCTCCGACTGAAGAGCCTGAAACCGAAGTTGCCAAAGTAGTAACTCCTGCTCCGACTGAAGAGCCTGAAACCGAAGTTGCCGAAGTAGTAACTCCTACTCCGACAGAAGAGCCTGAAACTGAAGTTGCCGAGGTAGTTACACCTGCTCCGACAGAACCAAAAAAAGAAGAACCTGTAAGACAAGTTACTGCTCCGGCAGATGCTAAATGGACTATTCAGGTTGCAGCTTCAAGAAGAGCATTGTCTGTAGAAAGACATTTCCCGAATTTACAAGGTGTACAATTACATGTTGGTGATGACGGCTGGCATAGGTATTATGTAGGAGCATATAGAACCCGTGCAGAAGCCAGAGCCGCGGCAGAAAATCTAAAAAGTCAGGGACAAGAAGCTTTTATCAGAGAATTAAGTTTTTTTAAATAAAAAAAAATAAACATAAACTTTATAACAATACTTAATTAAGAAAAAAATTAAGTATTGTTATAATTATGTTTCATTAACATAAAATAATCCTTATTATTTTGAAAATATTATGTAAGTTTGTAAAAATTAAATACAAATTTTAAATCTTGTTATTATGAATAAAAAAGGAATCGATTTTTACATTCAGGCAGGCAAAAGAGCTCTGCAGTGGCAAAGTGAACATATTGCAAATATGAAAAAACTGCGTTTTGATACCATCGCAGTACACGGAGTTTATTCAATGCAGGAAGCGTTAGACTTTAATCAAGGTTCAATTATTGAGCCCATCTATATGTCAACTTCTCAGACTTACAGAGATTCTGATGAAATGGAAGCTGCATTATCGTATCAAATTCCGACATGGTGTTATTCTCGTATTGCTAATCCAAGTATGTATTATTACGAAGGCGTTTTGGCTCTTATTGAATCATATAATTCAGGTGTTGATGCTTCATGTATCGGAACTTCATCCGGTATGGCTGCTATTCAGTCTGCTTGCGATACCTTTTTGGTTGTGGATCCTAAAAAAATAAATCAAAAATTAAACTTTGTTGCTACTTGTCAGCTGTATGGCGGAACTTTTCAACAATTTGCTGTCAGAAAACACGAAGAAAGAAATATTGAATGGAGAAAAGTGGTAAACTCAATGAATATCGAAGAGTGGGAATCTCAAATTGATGAAAACACCAGATTTCTTTACGGTGAATTACCCAGCAATCCTTCACAGGGATTTTTTGATATTAAAAAAGTTGCAGAAATTGCTCATAAATATAATCTGCCTTTAATAATTGACTCAACAGTTGCAACTCCGGCATTATTACGCCCTCTCGAATATGGTGCGGATATTGTTGTGCAATCTGTTACAAAATCACTGTTTACAAGCGGATTTGGCATTGCAGGTGCTGTTATTGCAAAGAAAAATATTACTTCAAATATTGATAACGACGCAATGAAAGCAGATTTTTGTATGTACCTTAAAACATTACCAAACAGAGATAACGGACCCGAAATTTCTCCTATGCACGCAATATTAGCTCTTAACGATATTCGAACTATCAGAACAAGAATGGATGTGATGAGTAAATCTACTATGAAAGTAGCAAAATTCCTTTCTCAACACAAACATATAGAGCATGTTGATTATCTCGGCCTTGAAAATCATCCTTTACATGATATAGCAAAAAAATATATGTTTTTGGTGGATTCCGAACATGATGAAATGTACGGTGAAAAAGTTAACAGATACGGACATTTAATGTCATTTATAATTAAAGGAACTGCACAACAAACAAGAGATGTATTTGATGAATTCCAAAGAATATGGAGAGCAACTGACCTGGGTAGAATTAAATCGGTAGCTACAATTCCTGCTATATCTACACATTCACAACAAGGAGAAGAAGGTCGTAAGCTGGCAAATATTCCGCAAACATTAATACGCCTTTGCGTTGGTATGGAACATCCTGATGATATTATTGCCGATATAGACAGAGCTCTAAAAGTGCTTGACGGTGCTAAATATACAAAATCTACACCCGAATACTCTGCAGGGGGGGCATCATCGGCTTTGCTTAAGTAAATTCTGAAATTTAAAATACAAAAAAAGGTTGAATTTTTAGTTCAGCCTTTTTTTTTATTATCAAGTATTGAGTAAATTGCAATAATCTTCACACAGGCTTTACCAACACTTTTATCTCCGACATTTCATGAATGGCATATTTTATTCCTTCTCTTCCATACCCCGACTCTTTAATGCCTCCATACGGCATGTGATCAATTCTGAAAGTAGGAGATTCGTTTATCATTATTCCGCCTGCCTTTATTTCACGAAAAGCAGTGTTCATCTCATCAATTTTATTTGTAAATACACTCGCCTGTAAGCCGTAAACCGAATTATTTACCATATCAAGGGCATCGAAAAATTTATCGTATGCTTCAATAATTACAACGGGACCGAAAATTTCATCTTTCCATACTTTCATCTCAGGATTAGTATTATTTAATACGGTCGGCTCTACATAGCTTCCTTCACGTTTGCCTCCCGACAATATTTTAGCACCACGGGAAACAGCTTCGTTTATCCAACTTTCAACTCTGATTGCATTTGGTTCATCAATAAGTACCGAAATATCCGTATCTCTCTGTAAAGGATTGCCTGCTTTTAATCCGGATGTTTTCTCTAAAAACTTATTAAGAAAATCATCATATATTTTTTTATCCGCATATATTCGCTGTGTATGAATGCAAACCTGACCTGCATAAGCAAAAGCTCCCGTTACACATTTGGCGACTGCTTCTGTTATATCTGTACTGTCGGTAATAATTGCTGCGGCATTTCCGCCTAATTCAAGGGTAATTCTTTTTTTACCGCATCGTTTTTTCATTTCCCACCCGATTTCCTGTGAGCCTGTAAAACTGATTTTTTTTATTCTGTCATCTTCAATTAATGGTTTACTGACTGTATGATTCATTGGCAGAACCGAAAATGCCGATTTGGGCAGGGGAGAGGCTTCTATTATTTTTGCCAGTTCAAGACATGATAATGGCGTTGCAGAGGCAGGCTTAAGAATAATAGGACATCCTGCTGCAATTGCCGGAGCAACTTTATGTGCAACCAGATTAAGAGGAAAATTAAACGGCGTTATGCCTGCAACAGTTCCAACAGGAAACAGCTTTACGACAGCTTCTTTTTTCAAAGATGAATACCAGTCAAGAGATAATATTTCACTATGAATACGTTTTGTTTCTTCTGCAGCAATCATAAAAGTCTGAGATGCGCGTTCAACTTCTATCAAAGCATATTTTAAAGGTTTTCCGGCTTCTTTGGCAATAATCTCTGCAAAAAAATCTCTTTCTGAATATAATCTGTCTGCTATAAATTTCAAAATCTCATATCTTTCATAAGAACTCAGATTTTCCATCTCTTTCTCCGATGCCACAGCATTTGTTATAGCATTTTTAAGCATTTTTTCATTTGCAAGACCTGCTTTTGCAAATTCAACACCTGTATATTTTTCTTTAACCGAAATGCTTGTGTCAGTATCTGTAAACACACCTGATACGTATGGATTGTAATTCTTCATAATGGTATAGTTTATTTACAAAAATAATAAAAAGAACTATTCTGCCGGATATAAAAAAATAATTATTTGCTTATGCATAGAATAATGCAATATATTTATCAAAATATAGGTAATTTTTGATAAACTTATAAATTATAGAGAAGTCTGTTTTTTATTAGTTTAAAATAATAATCATTATTGTCCGACAAAAATTTACAAAAACTTTTAAAACCCTTTGACAAGTGTGCCATTCATGACAATCAACCATAGAATAGTGTCGTTTTTTATATTTGCCAGTAGAAATCCACAGAAAGCTAAGCTTTGATTTAGTGATATTTAGTGTTTTTGTGATTCTGTACAGAAAGAATGTTGAAATTTAGTCGGACAATAGTGAATAATAATCAAAAAAATACAATAATTTATAGCCCTGTATTATAATAAAGGAAAAAAAAGTAACTATATTTGCATTTAATTTTATATTTAAAAAGCAAATATTCATGAAAAAAAATACTCTTATATTTTGTTTGGTTTTTATTTCAATTATAATCAGGTCTCAAACAATTAATTTAAGTTTTACTGCCAATGAAGCATGTTCTTATGTGCCAATAGACAGTATTTTAATTGAAAACCTAACTAAAAATACCGATACAGTATTGTATTTCCCCGACACAACGTTATCAATGCAAATTAGTTATATTGAAAATTCAGACAGTCTTGAGCAAAATTTCAGATTATTGCAGAACTATCCGAATCCGTTTGATTACAAAACTAATATTGATATTTTTGTTCCGTATGAAGATGTATTTACTATTTTTTTATTTGATATTTCAGGGAGACAACTGGCATATATCGAAAATACTTTAGAACGAGGCTTGCATAGTTTCGAGATTTTCGGCGGAAATTCAATGACATACATTCTTACGGTAAAATCCGGAAATTATTCACAAAACATTAAATTAGTACAGTATAATTCAAGAAATAGTAATATCCCAACAATAAAGTATTCCGGAATACTTGGGTTAAAAAATGCGGAATTAAAGATGAAAGTACTGAAACAAGCATTTCTATATAAAGTTGGAGATAATTTAAGATTTACAGGATTTTACGGAGATGATTATTATGAGATAGCAGACAGTCCTGAAGAAAATACGGAATATAATTTTAATTTTTCTCATCCTGTTTGTCCTGAAACTTATACAGATTACAGAGACGGATATATATATAAGCTGGTAAAAATCGGTTGTCAGTGCTGGCTTGCCGAAAATCTCAGGTTTTTACCATCAGTAACGGGAGCTTCAACAGGCTCATCGGTTTATGAACATTATTATGTATATGGTTATAATGGAACAAGTCTTTCGAATGCTACATCTCATGCAAATTTTGACAC
>SLSH01000395.1 GCA_007130555.1 Bacteroidales bacterium | reverse complement strand
TTAAGAATTTAGGTTTCAGTATTATGCATATAGCCGGAATTAAAATCACTGCACATATCAGACAAAGAAATATTGAAATAATTATTAAAAATGCAAATGATCTTAAAATAGGGAATGAAGACAAAAACAATACCGAAAATCCTAGTATCACCGAAAAAGCATTTATTGTAATTCCTCTTCCAATCGTTCTTATTGCAATTTGTACTGCATCTTTATAATTTTTTCCATCAGTTATTTCGGATTTTAATCTCCAGAAAATATGAATTGTATAGTCAACTCCCAGACCTATTGATATTGATGAAAGCAATGCAGTTGCGATATTCAGTTCAATTCCGAGCCATCCCATAATTCCGAAAGTTGATATTATTGAAAATAGCAGGGGAAAACTTCCCATTAGTCCTGCATTAAGACTTCTGAATATTATTACAAGCATAATTAATATTGCAAAGAATGCAAATATCAGTGAGTAATATTGTCCTTTTACGACTGCTTCGCTTAATTCTTTGTCAATCAGGCTATATCCACCCATAAACATATAATTCGGGTCATTTTCAGTAAGTTCTTCTATTGCATTAATAACCATATTCATTGTTTCAATATCATCTGCCTGATACTGAATATTAAGAATTGTATGAGTATAATTAAAGTCAACGAATTCTTCAAAATCTTCGGGGTCGCCGCTCATACTGTATAGTTCGAGATACTGTGAAATTGCTTTGTAAGAATCGGGGATTTTATCATAATATTCATCTCCTTCGTCATTTAATGCAATACTCATTTTGCGAATGATTTTTGCCAGAGATGTTACAGTGCCGACTTCCGGCATATTTTCGATTTCATTTTGATAATAGTCAATCCTTTTCATTAAGTCAGGTTCTCTTACATCTCCCTTAAACAAGACCTGAATAAATTTTATTCCGCCAAAATGTTCATTTGCAATATTTATTGAAATATTAAAAGGGTGGAAATCGGGGAGTATATTTTTTGAATCGGCAGCTACCTGAAATCTGAATAATCCTGATGCTGCTAACAATAAAAACAGAACAAATGCTATAATTATGCCCTTAGGTTTATCCGAAACAATATTTCCGAGTTTTTTAAGCATATTAGGAATTATGCCTTTAATTTCATCACCAAAACTTTTTTGTACTTTTCCTTTTTGTAACAAAGACAATACGGCAGGGATATATAATAGACTTAAAACAAGTGCAAATCCGATACTTATTGCGGTAACTACACCTACCTGACTTGCAGGCAAAAGTATATGAGCAACCAGTCCGAGAATTCCGACAATAGTTGTTAATCCCGTAATAATAACAGGATTTTTAAGGTAATTAATTGTATCGGCAACAATTTCTTTCATTGACATATCGGGATGTAGAGCATTTAGTTCCTGATATCTGCTTATAACATGAATTCCGTAATTATTTGCTATTGCAATCATCATCCCCGGAATTAAAACGCCTATAAGACTTAATTCCCACCCAAATACAGACAATAATGCCATTGCAATAATTATGGTAAATATTACTATTGAAAACGGTAACAGTACACCGCGTTTTTCTCTGAATGAAATCAGTAAAAACACAAACATTACCATTAGTCCGATTGGAATAAGTATTATTATGTCCTGTCCGATTTTATCATTAACTTCGGCACGCATATAAGGTTGTGCGTTAATATTTATTGTTTCTTTACCGGGATATTCATCTAATTTGGCAAAAATTGTATCCATTAATTCCCTGTCTTCCATATTTTTTAATGATGAAAGCATTATTATCGTGTATCTAAAGTCTTCCGAAACAATTAAATTGTAAACCAGGTCATTTTCAATTATTTCCTGACGCAGATTCTCGGTACGTTCTTCTGTTTGCGGGATTCTGTGAATTACCGGGTCAACTATCAAAAAGCCGTCTTCTCCTTTAATGTCCTTTGCATCAAACAAAGAATAAACTCTGCTGAAATTTCTGTCGCGGTTAAAATCTCTGCTTAGATTCTGTATTCTTTCAAGAGTTTCGGGATTTAAAATATCATCAGTTTCGAAAATTATGATAATGGGTTCATCTTCTCCGAAAATTTCTGCGATTTTATCGGTATTTATTCTTGAACTCATGGATTCGGGCAGATATGATTCCAAATCCGGATTTATTGTTATTCTGGTAATCGGATAAATTGACAGTAACAATATCAGAACTGTTGCTGTGATTATCCATTTTGGATATTTTATTATAAAATTTTTGTTTTCCATTAAATTATATTTTTTAAATTATTTAGCTGTTTCGCATTACCACTTTTGTCATAGTATTTGCAACCACCCGCTTCCCCTTTTTACTGCAAATACATATGCCAAAAGCTCATATTTCGTACTTATTTACCCCGACTTGAAAGTCGGGGTTACTAATATTAGAGCCCTACAGGCTCATGTTATAATTTTAAAAACAGCTAAATAGTTACATATTTTTTTAAAAACTACCTCTTAGTTCCATAAACACTCCGTTTAATATTTTTTTCGAATAATCAAAGACAGAATTTTCGGGACCGTCCATAAAAAAGCCTCCGGCACTTATACTAAGATTATCACTTGCCTTCCATGAAATTTTTGCACGGATAAGTCTTTCCTCGGATGTAATATTATAATAAGCGGTTAATTCGGCATCAATAATTTCATAAGCAAATGATCTTGCAAGCGTTAGCGCAACAGCATGATTCGTTTCTTTCTGCTGATAAAATGCTTTACGGTTAAAACCTGTCATCTCATATACTGCCATATCTTCGATATAATCCAAATATTTCATAAATTCTTCATAATTTAATAAATCAATCGGATTTAAAAGTAATGGCATATCGGGTTCTAATAATCTTTCGAAATTAAATGTATATAATCCTATATATTGCAGTATAGTTTGAATTTTAAAAAAACTTCTGTCTATTCCAAGTACATAAGATAAGTCGGGATTTGGAATATGTATATTTTTTTTATAATTTTCGGTATGATTATATGCCATTTCTCCTCTGATAATCCATGAATTTACGGGTATTGCAAAATCTAATCCGGGACTTTGCTTGTAATAAGGTTTGCCTACGCAAGTTATTAAAGGAGTTAATCCATCCAATGTAAATCCGGCAATGTCTATTCCGTAAAAAGTGTTATAGCCGCTAAAGTATGATAATGAAAAGCCGATTTTGGGATATTCAAAATTTAAACGTGTTGCAAAACTTAAATTATCTGAATTTTTTCCTGGTAAATCAGGTTCGTCAACAGATATACCTGCTCCTATATCAAATAAATCGTATCTGTAATCTGAGGGCATATAGAAAGGAATACCTATCAAGTCTATATCTATTTGAGAATTAAATCTATATCTTAATCTTAACATAAAGTTAGACTTAATTTGGTCATCATTATCGGCAGTAAGGAAAAAAAAGTCGCTGGGATTGATATTGTTGGTAGGATTAAATCCGTCTGTTCTGCCCCACATTACTATCTGATTTCCGAGATAAAAATCAACTTTATCAGATGTATAGCCTGCATAAGCTTCTTTGATTTCCATTCGGGTAAAGTCTTCGTCAAACATTATTCCTCCTCTGAATCTTAAATCCGATTTAATAATAAGATTACTTTCTGTAATATTGGTTTTTAAACTTAACTCGCTGAATATATTGGCATAATCATATTTTTTCCCAAATCCGAAAGCAGAACCGCGTACATATCCCGAAAAAATATCCGAAGTTTTTGTTGTTTCTTCCGAATCGCCGGATAAAGAAGATTCAAACAAACCCTGTGAAAACACAGCAGGAAAGATAAACAGAAAAATTAGTAATATATATGTTCTTCGCATAATTTTATTGCATTATAATTTTAATGCAACAAAAATAATTTTAAATATAATTTTTGTGGTTTTAGTTTTAAAAATAAGACCGAAAGAAGTGGTTTTAGTTTTAAAAATTGAACAAAAAGAAGTGGTTTTAGTTTTAAAATTAAATATTAAAGTTTAGCACTTATTTAAATTTTGATATTAAAATCTCGGATAATTTATATCTGACAAGCAAATTCGACAGATTTCTCCTCCCACGCTTGATACAGGAGGGGGTTTCCATTGCTGCTTGCAAAGCTGTTAAATTTCAATATCCGTATTTGCGATAAAAGAACGTAAAATATCAACATTATTCTGTCCTCATGCCGGACGGGCACTTCCTTTTTTTTAGTCGAAAAAAAGGAAGCAATTATGCGATTAAACGAAGATAAAACAAATTTATTTGTTTTATTGAGTGAGAGCATAATCAGCGAAGCTAAAAAACGACTTTGTCGCCGCTTAGAATTTGCTAAAAATTATGGTAATTGTCTAAAATTCAGAAACTCGCTCTGCTCAAACAGTCTGAATTTCTTAACGACAATTACCATAATTTTCTTAACACAAATTCTAAGATGCGACATAAGGCGTAGTTGTCTGCATCGGGCAAATTTGTATTTAGAGCAAGCGAAACCTCGCCGACTATATGCCACAAGGTCATTACAAAATACATCTTGCGGCTTTATTTACGATAATTTGACACTGTAAGTGTCAAAGATAATAATCCGTTATCCTACCCACTCATTGCAAATCCGAGCGAGCTGGAGTTTTAAAAATTGAACAAAAAGAAGTGGTTTTAGTTTTAAAATTAAATATTATCGGAATTATTTCTGTACTGCTGTGGAGTTAATCCTGTAATTTTTTTAAAAACCGTAAAAAACGATGATTTGCTGTTAAATCCACATTCGTAGCCTATCGCTTCAATAGAATAAAGATTGGATTCATCTTTTAGCATTTCTTTTACAAGTTCAATACGGTATTTATTTACAAAAGTGAAAAAATTATATCCTATTTCCATATTTAATACCTCGGTAATATGATATTTTGGGATATTAAGATTTTCGGATAAAATATCCATATTGAAATCAGGATTAATATATGGCTTTTCTGTTTCAAAATATTTTAACAGCTTTGTTTTAATTTTATTTTTTTGACTTTTGTCTAATATTGATTTTTTGTATTTCTCGATTATTCCCGCCTCTATAGAAGATTTTTTATAAATAACGGATTGTCTTAACCCGTAAAAACCAAGTATGTAAATTAAAAATAACAGAACAGAATAATTATAAATATGAGGCAAAAGGATTTTGTCTCCGGTGATTACAACTGTTGCACCTATTATAAAAACAAATTCACCTTTTTTAATAGTTAAATTTAAATCCTGTACTGCTGTTATACCTGATTTATATGTTTTTCTTACTTTTGTCATTTTTATTAAAGACATTTTATCCGCCCCTTCTTTTTAAATTTGCATTAATTAATTCATCTAAATCACCATCTAGCACGCGTTCAACAGCACTAATTTCAGTATCTGTACGATGATCTTTTACCATTTTATATGGTTGTAAAATATAACTTCTAATTTGCGAGACAAAATTAATATCTATTGTTTCCCCGCGAATTGCTTTTAATGATTCTTCTTGTTTAGTCATTTCAATGGTCCATAATTTATTTTTTAAAATATTTAAAGCCTGTTCTTTATTTTGTAACTGACTTCTTTCATTTTGACAAGTAACTACAATCCCTGTGGGCAGGTGCGTAATTCGAACCGCACTATCAGTTGTATTTACTGATTGACCACCAGCACCACTACTTTTAAACACATCAATTTTTAGTTCTTTTTCATTTATATCTATTTTTATTTCTTGGTTAAAATATGGTACTACATCAACATAAGCAAAGGATGTATGCCTTCTTGCATTAGAATCAAAAGGTGATATTCGGATTAATCGATGAACACCGTGTTCATGTTTTAAATA
>SLSH01000084.1 GCA_007130555.1 Bacteroidales bacterium | reverse complement strand
ATAGAATATAGATATAGTTTTAAATGGAAAGAAGGAGTAATCGGAGCAGGACTGATATTTTCGTTCGGGGAATGTTACAGAGCCGGAAGTTTTGGAGATTGTCCCGCATATAGAACATTTAGAAGATTATAATAAAAAAAAAAATAATAAAACATGAAAGCAAAAAAAAACATCAGGATTTCTGCAATTTTTTTAATTGTTTTTATCATTTCATCATGTTCAAAAGAAAGAATTGACAAAGAAACAGGTACGGAATATTCGTCTCTTGATGAATTTTATATAAATAATGAATTACCGGAGCAGATATTTATTATTGACACTATTCCTGGAGATACAATTGTAGGAATGCATGGGACAAAAATCTGGGGTGTTCCGAAAGAAATATTTATGAAAAAAAGTACTTATGAAGATATAACTTATCCTTATAACCTTAAATTAACCGAAGCATATATCATAAAAGATATGATTTTTGCAAGACATCAGAACATTGCACAAAATAGGGTTCTTTATTCATCCGGAAACATTCGTTTCAGAGCATTTAAAGATGAAGATGAACTTGAACTTAAAGAACATTGCGGGTTGAATTTTTTAGCACCGGCTGAAACTTCTGATGCATCAATGGAATTATTTTACGGATTTACAACAGAAACGACAAATGACTGGAATAAAGATGTTTTACAGGCAGGATATTTATTTTCTGATGACGATGTAACTTTTATTGCAACAAATTCTTATGGATATAAAGCAAAAACTGCAAAAATGGGATGGGTAAATATTTCATACAAATATCCGGGGCCATCTCAGGGGACAATTAATTTTGCCATAGAAGGGACAAACACAAATCTTATAGATATATATATCATATTTAATGATATGCATTCATATATTAAAGCGACAAACTTACAAGCAGTTGAATTGCCGGAGGATGAACCGATTACGGTTTTTGCAATAGCTAAAACAACTTCTGATGAAATGTATTATTATAAAGAAGACTTTACAACTTCTTCTCAGACAAACATCGAATTAGAAATGATACCTGCTACGGAAGATGAAATTTTAACAATTATGGGGACACTCTGATTTTTTAAATAAGACTCCTATTATTTTCTGCAAAAAAAATAATTATTTGTTAAAGTATTGGATAGAATTATGTAGCTTTATGGCAAAATTTTTTTGGTTTAATGAATACTATTCAAGCAGAAGGGATTTATAAAAAATTTGCCAATCATCTGGCACTTGATAATTTAAGTTTATCTGTTCCCGAGGGGAGTATATACGGGTTATTAGGTCCAAATGGTGCAGGGAAAACCACATTTATCAGAATTATAAACCAAATAATTGCACCCGATAAGGGACAGATTTTAATTAATGGTAAAAAACTAAGCCAAAAACACATCTCAATTATAGGATATTTACCCGAAGAAAGAGGTCTTTATAAAAAAATGAAAGTCGGAGAACAGGCAATTTATTTGTCACGTTTAAAGGGGATGTCAAGAAATGAGGCTTTACGAAGATTAAAAAAATGGTTCGAAAAATTTCAGATAGAATCATGGTGGGACAAAAAAGTCGAAGAACTTTCGAAAGGGATGCAACAAAAAATCCAGTTTATTATTACTGTGCTTCATAGTCCGAAACTTTTGATTTTTGACGAGCCATTTAGCGGATTTGACCCCATAAATGCAAATTTGCTTAAAAATGAAATTTTAAAACTCAGGGAAGAAGGAGCCACAATAATCTTTTCTACTCACATTATGTCTTCTGTCGAGGAAATTTGCGACCATATTGCACTAATAAATAATTCTGAAAAAATTATTGAGGGGCATATTGATAATATCAGAAAAGAGTATTCATCTGATATTTTTGAAGTACATTTTGACGGGTTTTTTAATAAACTGGAAACATCGCTCACTTCCGATTATAAAATTATTGAATTAAAAGAAACTCCTGCAGGAGGCATACTCAAAATAGAACTTCTTAATAAAAATATTCAAACAAATACATTAATTAATAGAATGCTGGAGTTGGGAAATGTTTCAAAATTTGATAAGCATTATCTTAGTATGAATGAAATATTTATTAAAGCAGTTGAAGAAACAAACATAAATCAGGAAATTAAATAATAGTTGTGTTATGAGTAAAATAGGAGTTATATTAAGACGGGAATACGTTACAAGAGTACGGAAGAAGTCTTTTATTATAATGACTATCATAGGTCCTGTTTTATTTGCCGCTTTAATGATTGCTCCTGTAATTTTGATGAAGTTAGAAGGAGATGAACAAAAAAATATTGCAGTAATTGACGAAACCAGAATGTTTGACGATGCTTTGATAAATACCGAATTTATTAAATTCGATTTTATTTCCGATGATTATTATCTTCCCGGTCTTGCAGACTATAATCTTACACGTGCAAAAAATGAACTTAAATATTCGGACTATTATGCATTACTATATATCCCCAGAACCGCAGTAACAGGAGGCAGAGGAACAGTGCAAATGTTCTCATACAAACAACCTAATATGGGAGTAAAAATGCACATAGCTAATGGAATTGAAAAGCACCTTGAAGATATCAGGATTGAAAAAAAAGGATTGGATTATGGAATTGAAGTAGATGATATGAGAAATATCCTTAGAGCCATTAATTCTAAAATATTTGTACAGACTTTAACGCTTGATGATGAGGGCGGAGAAAAAGAAACTTCAACCGAAGTGGCTATGATACTGGGATATCTCTGCGGATTTTTAATTTATTTATTTGTATTTATGTATGGTTCTCAGGTTATGAGAGGGGTTATTGAAGAAAAAACTAATCGAATTGTTGAAGTAATTATATCATCTGTTAAACCATTTCAATTAATGCTTGGTAAAATTGTCGGCGTGGCTATGGTAGGACTAACACAATTTATTTTATGGGTTGTTCTGACTTTTGGATTTGTAACCGTTGCCCAATCTCTGTTATTGAAAGATATTGATGTTTCAATGTTAAGTCCCGCAACACTTGAGGTAGGAGCAGAATTATCGGCAGAACAAAGCGCTACTGACGATCAAATGATAAAGTTGGAAAGTGTTTTTTCGGCTATTCAATCCATTGATTTTGTCCTTGTTATTACAATGTTTTTATTTTATTTTATAGGAGGATATCTGCTTTATGCGGCAATGTTCGCAGCTGTAGGTTCTGCCGTGGATAACGAAACAGACACACAACAATTTATGTTGCCAATTTCACTACCTCTTATTTTGGGAATTATTGTTATGATATCTACAATTAATAACCCGGGAGGGAGCCTGTCTTACTGGTTTTCAATAATCCCATTTACATCACCTATCGTCATGATGGTCAGAATTCCGTTCGGAGTGCCTTTGGCAGATGTGATTCTTTCAATGTCTTTACTGATAATTTCTTTTGTCTTTATGACATGGCTGGCAGCTAAAATATACAGAACAGGAATACTTATGTACGGAAAAAAAGTTAATTATAAAGAACTTTGGAAATGGATAAAATATAAGTAATTATATAATATTGTGAAAATCGCATCAATAAATATCGGAACAAATACCTGTAATATTATCATTGCAGAGAGTGATTCCGAGAATAATGCAGATATTATTTATACAGATAAGCGTCCCGTAAAACTTATTGATGACCAATATTTTAATGATAATATCTCTGAAAATGCAATAAACAGAACTATAACAACTCTGCTGGAATACAAAAAAATTATAAAGAAACATAAAGTACAAAAAAATATTGTAATTGCTACAAGCGGAATTAGAAATGCAAATAACAGAGATTATATACTTGAAAGAATTATATCGGAAACTAATTTTTCGGTAAAAGTTATTGACGGATTAGAAGAAGCAGAAATCGTATATAAAGCAGTCCGAAGAGCTGTAAACTTAGACGAAAAATCTGTATTGGTAATTGATATAGGAGGAGGAAGTGTGGAATTTATAATTTGCAACAATTCTGAAGTATTATGGATGGACAGTTATAATATAGGAATTGCAAGATTATTAAAAAAATATGATTTTGATGACCCTTTGATAAATGAAAATATTATTTTTTTGAAAAAAATATTTACCGAAAAATTTAACAGCGTTATTTCGGAGGCAATAAAATATGAAGTAAATACATTAATCGGCTCTTCCGGGTCGTTTGATACGTTTAAAAATTTATCAATTTGTTCTACTGCAACTCATATCCCCGAAAAAGACCGGACATATTATGAAATTCCGTTAGATGTTTTTGATGAAATCCATCAAAATCTGATAAATACGAATCTTTTTGAACGCATAGAAATTAAAGGAATGGACCCCATAAGAGTAGAAATGATGCCCATAGCTTCTGTCCTGATTAAATTTTTAATAGAAAAATTAAAGATTGAAAAATTTATACAATCGGGATATACAATAAAAGAAGGACTGATTTTCGACTATTTGAGCGATTAGGCTTAATACATAATTTACATTAATGTGAAAATTTTGCAAAGAAAATGCTATTTTTGTATTTTTATCAAACTTAAAAACTGAATAATGGCTAATGTATTGGTAATTGATGATGAGCAAAGCGTAAGGAGAGCAATAGAAGATTGTCTTGTTTTGGAAAATCATACCGTTGACCTAGCAGCAGACGGCAAAGAGGGCTTACAGCATGCTTCGGAAAATAATTATGACATAATATTTTGTGACATTAAAATGCCTCAGATGGACGGCATGGAAGTCCTGGAAAAAATAATGGAAACCAGCCCTGAAGTTCCGGTAATTATGATATCTGCTCATGGTAATATCGAAACAGCTGTTGAAGCAATTAAAAAAGGAGCTTTTGATTTTATAGAAAAGCCTTTTGATTTACAAAGAGTATTGGTAACTGCAAGAAATGCTCTTGACAAAAAAAATCTGATAACAGAAACAAAAACACTGAAAAAGAAAATCAGTTCGAAACATCAGATGATAGGAGAATCGGCTGCAATAAAAAAAGTTAAAAACATTATTGATAAAGTCGCTTCGACTGACGCAAGAATCTTGATTGTAGGAAAAAACGGAACAGGAAAAGAAGTGGTCGCCAGATGGTTATATGAAAAAAGTAACAGGAATAATGCTCCTTTTGTTGAAGTAAACTGTGCCGCAATTCCGTCAGAACTTATCGAAAGCGAATTATTCGGACACGAAAAAGGAGCATTTACATCGGCAATTAAACAACGTAAAGGGAAGTTCGAACAAGCAGACGGTGGCACAATTTTTTTAGATGAAATAGGAGACATGAGCCTTTCTGCACAGGCAAAAGTATTAAGGGCATTACAGGAAAATAAAATTAACAGAGTAGGAAGCGACAAAGATATTGATGTGAATGTCAGAGTTATTGCTGCTACAAATAAAGATATGAACGAAGAAATTAAAAAAAATAATTTCAGAGAAGATTTATATCATCGCCTCAGTGTAATAATAATACATGTACCTACTTTGGATGAACGAAAAGAAGACATTCCTCTGTTGGTAAAATATTTTATCGAGCAAACTTGTGGGGAACAGGCTATCTCAAAAAAGGATATTTCCGACGAAGCTATTGAAGAACTTCAAAAAATGAGTTGGAGAGGAAATATCAGAGAACTTAGAAATGTAATCGAAAGACTTGTAATTCTTTCAGGAGAAACTATCGGCAAAGACGATATCAATGCCTATGTAAGACCTTTGTAAAAATTGAATTTCAGGTATAATACACGATAATTTTTTATAATAATGATTAAAAAAATCTTTTTAATAACAGGTTTCAGCTTAAATCAGGTATTTTTTGAGTGTTATTGCCTGATAATCTGTAAAATAAAAAAAAATAAAAAAATCTTTTTTT
>SLSH01000139.1 GCA_007130555.1 Bacteroidales bacterium | reverse complement strand
TTTCGGAAATTTTATTTACAATTTTTGATAAGTCAGGTTTATTAAAATCATTTTCATCCATTTTTTTCAGAAAATCTCCCGAATTTAATATTCTGAATATTAATTTGTCTCCTTCATCACCATATTTCCCTAGTAATGTAGAAAGGTTTTCCATTGCGGGAGTTTCGATAGGAGAGTATCCGTGAAGTTTAAAAACGGATTTAATCGTATCAAAAATATAATTCCGTTTTGCCGTTTCGGTCGGCAAAAAATCTTTAGTTCCTTTTGGCGTAGCGGTACTTTGTGTCATAATAAAATATTACTGTATTTTAAATTGATACATGTTTATAAATACTATTATTTTATGTTTCTAATGTATCACATGTACAAATGAGATTTCTGTCTCCGTGAGCATTGTCAACTCTGCCGACATAAGGCCAGAATTTATTTTCTTTCACCCATTTCGCCGGAAATGCGGCTTTTTCTCTTGAATACTGGTGTGTCCATTCGTTTGCCGTACATTCAATTAATGTATGCGGAGCATTGATTAATACATTATCGTTTTTATCAGCTTTACCTTCGGCTATTTCGTCTAATTCAGCTTTAATAGATTTCATAGCGTCAATAAATCTGTCTAATTCCTGCTTACTTTCGCTTTCGGTTGGTTCCATCATTAGAGTTTCTGCAACAGGGAAAGCTAAAGTCGGAGCATGGAATCCGTAATCAACAAGTCTTTTTGCAATATCAGCAACAGTTATTCCATATTTTTCTCTGAATTTCTGACAATTTAAAATCATTTCATGAGCACATCTTCCTGTTTCTCCGGTATAAAGGACTTCGTAATATCCTTTAAGGCTTTCGGCGACATAATTTGCGTTAAGGATAGCCATTTCGGTAGCTTTTTTCAGACCTTTTGCTCCTGACATTTTAATATAAGCATAAGTAATCGGTAATATCATTGCCGAACCATAAGGAGCATCTGCAACGGGTTTGATACCGTTTTTACCTCCCACATTAACTAAGGGATGTTTCGGCAGAAAATCTGCAAGATGTTTTGCAACTACAATGGGTCCTACTCCCGGTCCGCCTCCTCCGTGGGGACTTGCAAAAGTTTTATGTAAATTCAAATGACAAACATCTGCATTTGTAATACCCGGATTTGTTAATCCAACCTGAGCATTCATATTTGCGCCGTCGAGATAGACTTGCCCTCCGTTTGCATGAATAATTTCTGCAATTTCACAAATTCTGCTTTCGAAAACTCCATGAGTTGACGGATATGTAATCATAACTGATGACAGATTGTCTTTATGAATTTCGGCTTTTTCACGTAAATCATCAACATCAATATTTCCTTTTTCGTCACATTTAACAATTACGACTTCTAACCCTGCCATTATTGCTGATGCAGGATTTGTGCCGTGAGCAGATGATGGTATAAGACAAGTATTACGATGTCCTTCTCCTTTTGACTTTTGGAATGCTCTTATAACCATCAGTCCTGCGTGTTCGCCCGAAGCTCCTGAGTTTGGCTGAAGAGACACACTGTCTAATCCTGTTATTTCTGCAAGGTCTTTTTCCAGTTCATCAATCATTTCTTTGTAACCTATAACCTGTTCTTCGGGTACAAAAGGATGAATATTATTAAATTCGGGCCAGCTTAAGGGTAACATTGTAGTAGCAGGATTTAATTTCATTGTGCAGGAACCTAATGATATCATAGAGTGGTTTAGAGCTATGTCACGACGTTCTAGTTTTTTTATGTAACGCATCATTTCGGTTTCGCTGTGATACGAATTAAATACTTTTTGTTTTAAAAAATCTCCTTTACGGGTAAATTTTTCATCTGTTTTATATTCTTTTTCAATAGATTCAATTACTTTAAATTCTTTTCCGATAGCATCTGCAAAAATATTGAGAATAATATTTATTTCACATAAATTTACCAATTCATCAGTACTTAAACTAACTGTATTATCATCAATATAATTAAAATTGACTTCATTTTTGAGAGCTTCTGATTTAATATTTTCAGAAGTAATACCATCCGGTAATTCAATTATTATAGTATCAAAAAAGTTTTTGTTTTTAATATTACAGCCATATTTTGTTAGTTCTTCCGCAATAAATTTAGCGGAATTATTAATATTTTTGGCAATTCGTTTCAATCCGCCGGCCCCATGGTAAACGGCGTACATTCCGGCCATGGTTGCAAGAAGAGCTTGTGCCGTACAAATATTTGAGGTAGCTTTTTCGCGTTTAATGTGTTGTTCTCTTGTTTGTAAAGCCATTCTTAGAGCATTGTTTCCGTATCTGTCCACAGTGATACCAATAATTCTACCGGGAACACTTCTTTTATATTTATCGTTAGTAGCCAAATATGCGGCATGAGGTCCTCCATATCCCATCGGTATGCCAAATCTTTGAGTTGACCCAACTGCTATATCTGCTCCCCATTCGGCAGGAGGAGTTAATAAAGTCAGAGCCATGATATCTGTTACGGTAGTAACTAAAATTTCTTTGCTATGAGCTTTTTTGGTAAACTCTGAATAATCATTTATTTTGCCACTTGCAGCAGGATATTGTACAATTGCCCCGAAAAACATATCATCAAACTCAAAATTGTCGTAATCTCCGCAAATAACTTCTATCCCGATTGGTTCGGCTCTGAGCTGAATTACTTCAAGACTTGAGATAAAGATATCATTATCTACAAATAATTTATTTTTTCCGGTTTTTACGGCATCTCTTGTTCTTAAAGAATACATCATATTCATAGCTTCTGCGGCAGCAGTACCCTCATCAAGTAAACTGGAATTTGCAATTTCCATTCCTGTAAGTTCCGTAATTACGGTTTGAAAATTAAGTAAAGCTTCTAATCTTCCTTGTGAAATTTCAGCCTGATACGGTGTGTAAGACGTGTACCAACCCGGATTTTCGAAAATATTCCGCAAAATTACAGATGGAACTCCTGTGCCATAGTAACCCATTCCGATATACGACCGAAAAACTTTATTTTTTAATGCTATGCGACGAATTTTTGCCAAATATTCCTGCTCGGTAATTGCTTCGGATATATTCAAATCATCTTTTAATCGGATATATTTTGGAATGACTTGATTTATAAGTTCTTCAACAGATTCAACTCCTAATTTATTTAACATTTCGGGGATTTCGTTTTCCCTGGGACCGACATTTCTTGTTACAAATTCTTCTTTTTTAATCATAATATTATATTTTTTAAAACATTTTATAATTTTAATCGTAAAAATATATAATTAATACGTAATTGTAAAATATATTTAAGGAAAAAATCGAAGAAATAATATGAGATTAATATTACTGATTATTATTACAGTAGCAGGGAATTTTGTTTTTTCTCAAAACACAATAACTCTTTTAAATGGCAAAACCATTGATTATCATTCTTATTCAATAGATTTAAATAAGGATTATTTTAAATATTCATATTTTGATAAAAAAGGAGAAATAGAAAAAACAGACAGTATAGAATTGTCCCATATATATTCTATTACAGAAAATTCGGTTGATTCTGTAGTATATCAGGCTCTTACAGAAGATGAGATACCTGCCGATAAAATGAAATATGTTGTTTTAGGTTTTCAGGATGCATTTGATAATCATAAATCATGGCCCTTTGCAGTTACAGGATTTGCAATCGGTACAACTTCATTTATTTTGCCGGTTGATTTACTTCTTAGTCTCGCAATTCCAATGACATACTCTTCGGCTTCTTTTTTGGTTAAACCAAGTAAATCCCGAATTTTAAAAAAGATGCCCCCCGAATATGATGGAGATTATTATTTTATTGGATATGAAAATGCTGCGGTACATAAAAATTTTAAAAAAGCTGCTTATGGTTCTGCTGCAGGAGCTATATTCGGAATAATCCTTGTCATAACGGTTAATTCACTTACAGCAAAATAAAAATAAGTGTATCATTTATGGATATTTTTTCATTGGTAATACTCGAATTCGGTAATTATACTGTAACATTTTTGCAATTGCTACTGGCAATAATTTCAATTTTGTCATGTATAATAATGATTATTCTGTTACGAATTTTTTTTAAAAAAAGATTTATTCAGGCAAGTTTCGGAGAAAAAAATGCCCGAATGATAAAGAAATTTCTTTTTTCAATTTTTGTTTTCTTCGGATTGTATGCATTGTTGGAATCTGTCGGAATTGATTTTAGTTATTTCTTAAATAAAAGTATCATCAAATCCGAAAATTTTACCTTCTTGGTTTATCACATTATAGTTTTTTACATTATTATTGTCGGGACAAAGGTTTTATTATCAATAATAGAAACCCTTATTAATGTAAAAGAACAGGCAAGTCAGATAGAACGTGGGAAAACGAAGAATATTTATCAGATATTGCAATATTTTATTTATTTGATTGCTATTGCAATTTTTGTTCAATCATTAGGAATTAATATTACTATTTTAATTGCCGGTTTATCGGCATTATTACTTGGGTTAGGTCTTGGTATTCAACATTTATTCAATGATATTGTTTCGGGAATAATTTTACTTTTCGACCGTTCAATAAAAATAGGGGATGTTATTGAAATTAAAGATGAACTGGTAGGTAAAGTCGAAAAAATAAATCTGAGAACTTCAACTCTTGTTACCCGTGATGATATAGAAGTTATTATTCCTAATTCTAAATTTACTGCCGATAATATTATAAACTGGACATATAACAAAGTTCAGACAAGATTTTTTATAAAGGTGGGAGTTGCCTACGGTAGTGATGTAAGATTAGTCGAAAAAATTCTTACCGAAATTGCAAAAGACCATAAAGACATTAGTGATAACCCTGAACCGAAAGTAATGTTTGTTGATTTCGGAAATTCATCTTTGGATTTTAAGTTATTGTTTTATTCTGAAGTAACTTTTAGAATCGAAACGATAAAAAGCGAGTTAAGATTTGAAATTGATAAAAAATTCAGAGAAAATAAGATTAGAATTCCTTACCCTCAAAGAGATGTTCATTTATATACTCAGAGTAAATAATTACTTTCGAGAATTTATATCAATTTCTTTATTTAGATTATCAATATAATTCAAGATATCTTCTTTTCCTGATTTGGATTTTACAGAACTTAAAAATATTTCAGGAAGAATTTCCCATGTTTTTGTAAGTTCCGATTTATATTTTTTAATATTTTTTTGCAGAACGGAGCTGCTGAGTTTATCAATTTTAGTAAAAATCAACACAAATGGAATATTTTTTTGTCCTAACCATTCAATAAATTCCATGTCATTTTGTTGTGTGGGGATACGCGAATCAATAAGTACAAAAAGACAAACAAGGTTTTTTCTGTTTAAGATATAGCCGTTTATCATTTTTATCCATTTCGCCCTTTGGGTTTTTGCAACTTTTGCATATCCGTAGCCCGGTAAATCTGTCAGATACCATTCGTTATTTATTAAAAAATGATTTATCAGTTGCGTTTTTCCGGGACTTGTTGAAATTTTGGCAAGTTTAAGCTTCCCCGTAAGCATATTAATTAATGATGACTTGCCTACATTCGACCTGCCGATAAAAGCATACTCATGCAAAATTTTCTCGGGGCATTTCCTATAGTCGGTATTGGATATTATAAATTCTGCCGTTTTAATTTTCATGACTTTATCCCTTTATATTTCTTATCTGCACTCTTTACAGTATAGTTGCTTAACCTTGTCATTAATAAAAGTTTGTATCGAAAGTTTATCATCATTAAATAAATTACAAAACTCAGTTTTATTATGGTTTTTAAGTCTTATCAGAGCATTATAAAAGTTGTTTGAATGTACTTTATACTGTATTTTAGAGCATACCGCAATATATGTCCTTACAAGGTCAATTGCAACATCTTCTTGTGTAATCCATGGTTCAAGCAGTTTTATTGCATATAAGTAATTCCCGTTATTGATAAATATTCCTGCCAGTTTTAAAGAGTTTTGCCATGAAATATCATCAAAACTGATAATATCTTTAATTTTTCTAAGGCTGTTATCAATTCTTGGATGCTCAAATCCCAGTAAGTCTATGTAAATATCCATGATTTTGTATTGCAGTTCAATATTTAGTGCATCAACTGTTTTTTCATTAATTCTGGTATTATACATTCTGTCAATACGTCTTTGTAGTGTGTTTACTGTTTCTTCATCGCTTAAATCGGAGAAATTGATTTCGCATAATATGTCATTATATTCGACATATTGATTAAATCCGTAAAGTCTTTTAAGTTCCCTGATTTGCTCGCAATAGTTTTCATTAAGCGGATCCATAAATTTAAACTGAGTTAACCAGATTTTATTCATATTAAGCCCCACATAATCTTCTCCCTGAGGAATTCTCATATCAGAAACCGCATGAGAAGTATATTCTCCGCTAACAATTTTTTTGAATATATATTTTTGTATTAGAAGAGCCAGATTTAAATTTTTGGTTTGAACAGCATTATTAAATTCATTAATGACAAATTCCTGCTCTTTTTTTCCTTCGATATTATAAGTTACGATGATTTTGATATCAACATATCTGTGATTTTTGAAAAACCTTTCCAGTTCTTCAGCATTTTCCGTAGCAAATATTGCCGCTTCTTCGTATGTCATATCAAGGATATTTTCATAATTTGTTCCTTTTACGTCATCCCTTAAAGCTTCCCAGTTCGAAGCGGTAATAATAGTATCAACAGGAATCTTTTTACCCGATTCTTTTTCCATGGCTCCGGTAATACTTTCGGCACGTCTTCTTTGTAATACTTCGTTGTCTTTTTCGGCTCCTTCCAAAGATGAGTATGCAGTAATAAAGACACTGTTAAGATTGAGTGTCGGCTCGTTTAATGTTGCCAATACAGGTTTTATCTCATTTTTGTCATAATCGTATTTCCCTTTTTCAAAATGTACCTTGAAATTAAATTCGGAAGATGATATTGCCGGCAGATATTTTGGCACTCCATGAGGTACAATTGTATCAGGAAGTAGAGTTGTTTGTTTTACATAATTATAGATGTTGTTATCAATATAAGAAGGAGGGATATTTGCACATACATATCTGTCTTTGATAATTATAAGGTTTAATTCTATATCTTCTTTGCGTAAAATTTCCGGCAAATGTCCCAAAACAACGTTTAATGATGAAATTCTGTCTCTTGCTCCTTCTCCTGCAGCAATATTATTTTTATATATTTGATTTGCCCACAATCTTTTTGTCATTACGCCAATATTAAAATTAGAGTAATCAACAATATTCTGAGTTCTGCAATCCGAGAACTGGCTTTTTTGAATAATATCAACCGCCAATCCGTCTCTTCTGTCAGTAATAATTCTGTTGAATCCTCTCAGGTCATCATGTTTAAAAATAATTTCTCCGTACTCACTAATAGATAATCCTTGTTGCCAGTCAATATAATTCGGAATTCTTCTCAAAACTCTTTCGCAAATATCTTCATCATAAGTTCTCAGACCATATTCTTTAGTTGTCGGAGGCATGGCAAGTTCCAGGATTAAATGTTCTCCCTGCTTAAATGATGCATAATTCCCCATATAAAACGAAACATAAGCTCTTCTGCCTCCTTCATCAAACTGAGCATTGATTCCGGCAAAGAAATATTTTTGGGATAATAATTCTTGCGAATATCCGGCTGAAGACATCAATCTGAACAAACAATCATTTGCAAACTCTTCGTAACTGATATATTCATTGGAAACAATTACATTTACTCTGAGAACAACTTCACTTCCGATTCCCGTACCTCCGACAGAAATAAGTCTTTCTCTGATAGTCCTGTAACCTCTGATATCTTTTTCCAGTCCTGCATTATCCGTTTCTGCCATCATTATTGCATGTTCTTTTGCAGCTGTTTCTAATAAACTGTGAGGTTCAAAACCCTCTAATCTCAAATTATTCAGATATGAATTTATTTTATGAAAAAATACTTTCTGAAAAAGTTCTTGATTAAATTGTCCGGGATTAATCGGAGCATCAGAAGAATCTCCCCCAACCGTAAAATGCTCTTGTCCGGAAAGATTGAATATTACTACAAAACTAAACAGTAATAATAAATATTTCATTATATGTTTTTTCATCAAAAGACAAATATAATAATCTAAAATATTTTTCCTAAAAATAATAAATTATTTAATATTAAAATCATCAAAAATGATTATTGCAAGGCATTACGTTTTTTTATATATTTGCCTGCCGATAGCAAATAATATAAAGTAATTAATAAATCTTTATCTATAATGAAAAAAATACAATTATTTGGTCTTGCTCTTTTACTTTGCACTGCAATTATTGCCCGGGAAAAAATTACTGTTGAAGATATTTACAGTTATAATACATTCAGTATGAACTCTGTGTACGGAATTAATTCCATGAATGACGGAGAACACTATACCTCTTTGAATATGAGCCGTAATTCTATCGTAAAATACAGTTACGAAACAGGCAATGTCGTTGATACGATTTTTAAAGCTGTTGATTTTGAGGATAGTCTGATAAACAGAATTTTTGATTACAATTTTAATAAAGATGAAAACAAAATTTTATTCAGTGTCCGGCACGAACCTATTTACAGACGTTCGTTTAAGGCAGAGTATTTTATTTATGATATTGAAGAAAAATCACTGATAAGATTATCCGAAAACGGAAAACAACAACTGGCATCCTTTTCTCCCGACGGTACCAAAGTTGCTTTTGTAAGAGATAATAATATTTTTATGAAAGATATTACCGGTAATAACGAAGAAGTGCAGCTTACCCACGACGGCGAGTGGAATAAAATTATAAACGGTGCTCCCGATTGGGTTTACGAAGAAGAATTCAGTTTTTATCAGGCTTATCAATGGTCGCCTGACAGCGAAAAAATCGCTTTTTATAAAACCGACGAAACTCATGTTAATATGTTCAGCATGACTATTTACGGAGATTTGTATCCCGAAAAATATGAGTATAAATATCCAAAAGCGGGAGAAGAAAACTCAAAAGTAAGCATTCATATTATTAATATTAATACACAAAAAACCATTGATGTTAATTTAGGAAATATGGAAGATAAATATATTCCCAGAATTTTATGGACACAGGATGCAAATGTTTTGTCAATAATTAAATTAAACAGATTGCAGAATAAATACGAACTGTTTCTTGCCGATGCAAACAACGGGAATTCTCAGATAATTCTGACTCTGGAAGACGAATATTACATAAAAATTGACGATAATTTAAGTTTTATAAATCAAAATCAAAACTTTTTAATGACTCACGAGCAAAGCGGATTTAAGCATATATATTTATATGATATTAATGGAAATCAGGTAAGGCAAGTTACTGAAGGCAAATGGGAAGTAACCGAACTTTACGGATATAATCCCGATAATAATTTTATATATTTTCAATGTGCCAAAAGCTCTCCATTTAACAGAGATGTTTATTCAATTGATATTAATGGAGAAAACATAACAAAACTTTCGGATAAAAAAGGCTCGAATAATTTTGTTTTCAGTACCGGATTTAAATATTTTATTAATTATTATTCGGACGCAAAAACCCCGTTATTTATTACCTTGCATAACTCCGAAAGAGAGCTTATCAGAGAGCTTGAAACAAACAAATCTTTGGTAAAAAAAATTACGGAAGACTATAAATTTGTTGAAAAGGATTTTTTTTCGTTTACTACCGAAGATGGTGTAGAGCTTAACGGCTGGATGATAAAACCCCCTGATTTTAAAAAGAGAAAAGAACATCCTGTATTTATGTATGTTTACGGAGGACCCGGACATCAAACCGTTTTAAATTCATGGGACAGAAACATGGTTTGGTGGCAGCTTCTTGTCCAACAGGGATATATAGTTGTATCTGTAGATAACCGAGGAACAGGAGCAAGAGGCAAAGATTTCAGACAAACAACTTACGGACAATTAGGTAAATATGAAACTTTAGATCAGATTGAAGCGGCAAAATATTTAGGCTCTTTAAAATATGTTGATAAAGACAGAATAGGAATTTTTGGATGGAGCTACGGCGGATATTTATCAGCTTTGTGTATGACAATAGGAGCGGAATATTTTAAACTCGGAATTGCCGTTGCTCCCGTAAGCAACTGGAGACATTATGATACGATTTATACCGAAAGATACAACGGACTTCCGCAGGATAATCCCGAAGGATATGATGATAATTCTCCGATAAATCATGTTGAAAAATTAAAAGGGAAATTTCTGCTGGCACACGGCACCGGAGACGACAATGTTCATGTTGAAAATACAATTGACCTTGCAAATAAACTTATTAAAGCAAATAAACAATTTGACTTAATGATTTATCCAAATCGTAATCATAGTATTTTCGGAGAAAATGCACGTTTGCATCTTTTTAATAAAATGACTGAATTTGTGATTATGAATTTATAAACAAAGGGTGTAAAAATCCTTTCTATTAAATCTTTTTCAACTTTTGATTACTTCTTATACTTGCAATACATTGCACTTTCAGTTCTTAAAAAATCTACCTCCTGAAATATTCCAATTTTGTTTGCCCATTTGCGGAATTGAACTGCTCTTTGGTTGTTAATTTTAAAACCAACAGCTATAATAGTTTGCAGGTTATAGTGTTTAGTATTGTATTGTTTTCGTCTTTGGCAGTTATTAAGTAATTCTTAATAACTGAATTTTCTTGCAACTCATTGTCATCAAAGATTGTTTTCAGGTGTTGATTGATTGCCGGAATAGAAACATCATAAAGTTGAGCCATCATTTTTTGAGTCAACCATACATTTTCATCCTCGTAACGCATTTCAATACTATCTGAATTATCACCTGTTGCCGCAATAAATGTAAGGTATTCGGCAGCGGAGCTACGAATATTTACTTCCTTGGGAATTAAATTGTTATTTTGTAAATTCTTTTTTTTCATCGGTTCACTCCTTTCTTATTTAACTGTAGCACGGTCTTTTTCCAAATCATCAAGATATTTCGGAAATAAAATCCATGATGTCTGCTCCATATAATCCAATTCACTACCACAACCGATATCCTTATGCAAAATATCATCAATATTTTTAAAAGTTTGTTCAAACATCGGGTTAAGTGTTTTTTAAATTTATTTGGTAAAAATAAAAAATTAATGATAAATTGCAAAGGGGAGGGTAAATTATAAATAATTTTGAAAAACATTGCTTTGTATTACTTTGCCATATTTGGTAAATAAACCTTTATTGCCAAGCATCGAGCTACTGACAAAGGGTGTAAAAATCCTTTCGGTTTGCAAAAGACTTCTCAATATTTTCGGGAAGTCTTTTTTCCAATAAAATTTTTCTCAAAGAAATCTTCTAATTAACTCAATATGTATATCTTTGCAAAAATTTAAAATTTAAGGATGACAAAATTTAAGAGGTATTTGGTTACATCGGCATTGCCTTATGCAAACGGTCCCATACATATCGGACATCTTGCGGGGGTCTATGTTCCTGCGGATATTTATGTCAGATATTTAAGATTAAAAAACGAAGATGTAGTATTTATCTGCGGGTCGGATGAACATGGAGTACCGATAACATTAACCGCAAGAAAAGAAGGTCTTACTCCGCAAAATGTTGTGGACAGGTATCATAAAATCATAAAAAAATCTTTTAAAGATTTTGGTATCAGTTTTGATATTTACAGCAGAACCAGTAATAAGATTCATCACGAAACAGCTTCCGAAATATTCCTGAATCTGTATAATAAAGGCGAGTTTATCGAGAAGACAAGTATGCAGTATTATGATGAAAAAGAAAAACAGTTTTTATCAGACAGATATATTATCGGAACCTGTCCTAAATGCGGATATGAATATGCTTACGGCGACCAGTGCGAAAAATGCGGGTCGGCATTAAGTCCAAGTGAATTGATAAATCCTAAATCCGCCATTAGCGGTAACGAGCCTGTGTTAAAAGAAACAAAACACTGGTATTTACCCCTTGATAAATATGAAAAAGAGCTAAAAAAATGGATTCTTGAAGAACATAAGGAATGGAAACCGAATGTTTACGGTCAATGCAAATCATGGTTAGACTCAGGACTTATTCCGAGAGCTGTAACACGAGATCTGGAATGGGGAGTGAAAGTTCCGCTGAAAGAAGCCGAAGACAAAGTGCTTTATGTTTGGTTCGATGCTCCGATAGGTTATATTTCGGCAACCAAAGAATTAACTCCCGAATGGGAAAAATACTGGAAAGATAAAGAAACCAAAATGGTTCATTTTATCGGTAAAGATAATATTGTGTTCCATTGTATAATATTCCCGTCAATTCTTAAACACGAAGGTTCGTATATATTACCCGAAAATGTTCCCGCAAACGAATTTTTAAACCTAGAAGGTAATAAAATCAGTACTTCACGAAACTGGGCGGTATGGCTACACGAATATCTCGAAGAATTTAAAGATAAACAGGATGTTTTAAGGTATGTCCTTACTGCAAATGCTCCCGAAACAAAAGATAATGATTTTACATGGAAAGATTTTCAGGTCAAAAACAATAATGAATTAGTGGCAGGTATGGGAAATTTTGTAAACAGAGCATTGGTTTTAACCCATAATTATTTTAAGGGAATAGTTCCTGAGCCCGGAGAAGACACTCCTTACGAAAAAGAAATCAGAGAACAAATCATCAAATTTAAAAATGAAATTGAAAAAAATATTGAAAACTTTAAGTTCAGAGAGGCATTAAAAGACGCAATAAATATTACAAGATTAGGGAATAAATATCTTGCGGATACTGAACCGTGGAGGATTATTAAAACAGACGAAAACAGAGTTAAAACAATATTGTATTACTCAATTCAGATATGTGCAATATCTTCCAAACTTGCAGAGCCTTTTTTACCGTTTACATGTAAAAAACTCTCAGAAATGCTTAATCTAAATAATGTAGCATGGGAAGATACCGAAAAATTTGATTTAATTTCTGCAGGACATAAAATCAATAAAGCGGAATTATTGTTTGAAAGGATTGAAGACGATAAAATTGAACAGCAATTACAAAAACTGATAAAATCAAAAGAAGAAAACGAATCAGCTCAATCGTTTCAGCCGTTAAAAAATTCCGTATCTTATGACGATTTTTCGAAAATGGATATCAGAATTGCAACTATTATTGAAGCCGAAAAAATCCCCAAAACCGATAAACTGCTGAAACTTACGGTTGATACGGGAATTGATAAAAGAGAGATAGTCTCGGGAATTGCAAAGTATTATAAACCCGAAGAAATTATCGGAAAACAAATTTGTTTACTGGTTAATCTTGAAATACGAAAATTAAGAGGAGTCGAATCCGAAGGGATGGTCTTAATGGCTGAAAATAAAGACGGGACTTTGATATTTTTAAGCCCCGAAAATTTATCCGATAACGGAGCAAAAATCAGATAATTATGATTATAAAACTTTTAAATGTTATTTTTCTGGCGATAATGATTATTGTTAATTATCTTGCCAATGCATTACCAATTAATAACAAAACAACCGGAGAAATATCCGGGCAATATCCAAATTTATTTGTACCCGCAGGAATAACATTCTCAATATGGGGAGTTATTTATTTGATGCTGATTGTTTTTAGCATAATTCAGTTCAGAGAAGAAAACAAAGAAGTTATAAGTTCAATTGGCCGGATTTTTATAATCAGCTCGGTATTAAACTGTTTGTGGATTTTTGCATGGCATTACGAAAAATTGCCCTTATCAATTATTGTAATGATTTTATTACTGATATCCCTGATAATGATAAATGTAAAACTGGCACAATTCCCGTTGAGTTTAATCAAATCCTCATTTGGGATATATCTCGGATGGATTTGTATTGCAACAATTGCAAATATTACAGCTTGGTTAGTCAGTATTAATTGGGACGGATTCGGAATATTACCGGAAATATGGACAATAACACTAATAGTTGCCGGACTTATTATAACTTCACTTGCAATTTATAAATTTAATAATCCTTTTATCGGCTTATCCATAATATGGGCATTTGCAGGGATTGCAATAAAACAATACGGAAATATGCAAAGTATTTTTATTGTTGCATTATTAGCAGGATTTTTAGCATTGGTGTTTACTGCGGCAATGTTTTACAGAAAAATTATAAGTGTTTAAAAACAGATAGAATTTGTTTTTTCTGCAAAAAAATTTTTTTAAAAGAAAAAATATTATCTTTGCACAAAAAATTAACTAAAAAACATTAACTTTTATTTATTATTAACTAATTATTTATTATTAACTAATTTAAAAAATTACGAACATGAAAAAAACAAAACAATTATTAGCAATAGCATTGATGTGTTTTATTATAGCACCTGTGCTAAATTCGTGTAAAAAAGGAGATGAAGATCCGTTTTTAAGTCTTAAGTCCAGAAAAGGCAGATTGGCAGGGGAATGGACATTGGATTCGGGAACTTTAACTTATACGTGGGGTACAACAGCATATACTGCAACATTTACGTCAAGTATGGTTACGGCAAGTTATGCAGGAGAAAGTTATAACTGGATGTACACTGAAAGAATTGAGTTCAAAAAAGATAACACGTTTAAGATTACAGTAATGGATGATGGAGATCTTGAAACATCCGAAGGTTTTTGGACATTTATGGAAGGATATGACGATGTTGCAAAAAGAGAATGTGTTGTTGTCAGAATTACACAAAGACAAAGCGGGGGAAGTGTCGTTACTTACTCAGGAGAAAGTATGCCAACAGACATTTATCGTTTAATAAGATTATCAAATGATGATATGATAGTAGATTTTGAAGGTCAAAGAATGGGAAGTGAAGTAGAAATGACTACCGGAAATTTAACTTATGCGAAGAAGTAGTTTTATAATTATATAATAAAATACCCCGAAATAAAAGTTTTTACTTTATTCGGGGTATTTTTATACACTTTTTAAAGTATTTTGGTTTTGAAATTTTAAAATAAATATCTGTTTTTAAATTGTAGAGGACTTACAAACGTTAAAAACAAAAAAGGCTGTTATTATAACAACAGCCTTTTTTGTTTGTGTATGTAATATAAATTTTATTCTACGTTTACTGTTATTTTCGGGAATATCATAGCCCATGCAGTGGGATTATCATCATAAACAATATCATCCATACCGAAATATCCGTCTCCGGTTTTATCTTCAAATTGCCAGCATTCAAAGACATTAAAGTCAACGACTAAATCTTTATTATTGCTTTCTCCGAAATAAAACTTGCTTTCTTCAATAAAAGGTTGCGAGTCATTGTTTTCCCAGAAACTCATGCTTCCGAAAGGTCCGTAAAATTCTGCATCTTTATCTGCAAAAGGTATATAAACTCCGTGCAAAGTATAAGCTGTATATCTTGGAGTTACAGGGTCAAAATCAGGACAAAGATTGGTTGCAAATAACCATCCTATTTCAACTCCCTGTTCATTAATTTGGGTAACATCACCGGGACGATGAACTCCGTCATCAGAAAAATAGATACGCATATTGCGTTGTTCTACGCCTCTGTTTGCTGTTGCAATAGGCAGTCTCATCTGTAAATAATACAATTCCATACGGATTGATTTGTAAGATCCTTCAGGAATGTCATCTTCACTTAAATTATGTCTTACTTCATCATTAATAAAGTCGAAAACTATTGAATTTTCCAAACTTTCCATATCAAATAATTCAAAGTCCGAAGTCCCGCTTTGACCCACCAATGTGGCACTTTTTAATGCAACAATGTATTCTGAAGGCGTTTGCCTTACCATTCCGTCTTCTTTTGTAGATTTCTTATCATCAGAAAAAGTTACGGCAATTTGAGAACTGCTGAAACTCATCATCTGATTTTGAACAGGAGGCGGCTCTTCTGTTTTCTCATCTTTGTTGCATGCTGTACCTACTAACAGCAAACCAAATACAATTAAAAATCCTGATAAAATACTAATTTTTGTTTTCATAATTATAAATTTTAATTAACACATTTCTTTAATTATTACAAAAATAAATAAATTTTATTATATATTAAAATTTTTTATATAAATGGAATAATAGAAATGAGTTATGTTGGTATTAAATAAGATAGATATAAGTTAATTATTATGGTACTACCACAAATTTACCGGAAGTTTTAGCTTATGATGTTAGGAAAAGTTATAGTAGGTATAGAGAGGTTAAAGGTATAAGGGTATAAGGTATAGGGGTATATGGAACGCCCCTTATACCTTTATACCAAAAACCTTATCCCTTAAAATTACTCATAACCCATTAAAATAGCGATAGAACCATTATTATAACGGAACTCTGAGTTTATTAAGTAATTTAAACAGAATTATAATACCGATAATTGCAATTCCCGATAATATTGATGCCAAAGTATAAGATGAATATAAGAAACTTCCGATAGCAAATAAAAACGAATAAACTACCATACATCCTACAAATACCAATAAAATTTGTTTTGGCATTTCCCATGCTTTATTTTTTTCGGAACCGAGAATATCAATATTGTCTTTTTTTGCATCGTCAACGACTTTTTTCCATCCAGGTCCTCCTGGCTTGGTTAATGAATAAAATTTTCTCAGTACTTCTTTTTTTTCCGGTTTGGTAAGCATCACCACAATTATCCAAACAATTGAAGTTGAGAATATTGCAATTAAAAGTCTGACAGAATTTGCATCAATTAAACTTGTCTGATAAAAGCTGTCCGGGGTTAATGATAAAAAAACAGCCATTATAACTGCAAAAAGCATTGCCACGATTTCGGTAATTGCATTTATTCTCCACCAGAACCATCGTAGCAGATATATAGCACCTGTTCCTGCTCCCGACAACAGCAATATATTAAAAGCCTGACTTGCATGTGTAACTACAAACAGTGCAACTAATCCTGATAAAATCATTAATAGTACCGTGCATATTCTTGCTGTCATAATCAGATGTTTTTCGCTTGCTTCGGGTTTTATAAATCTTTTGTAAAAATCATTTACTACATAAGAAGAGCCCCAGTTCAGATGTGTTCCGATTGTTGACATATATGCTGCAATTAACGAAGCGACGACTAATCCTAACCAACCCGGACCAAGTTTAGACATCATAACGGGATATGCTATATCGTCTTTTAAAAATCTTTCTTCTATATCCGGGAAACTTTTCAAAATACTTTCCATATCGGGATAAATAATAATTGATGCCAATGCAACGATAATCCAAGGCCACGGACGGATAGCATAATGCATAAAGTTAAAAAACAGGGTTGCACCTATTGCATTTTTTTCGTTTTTAGCAGCAAGCATTCTTTGAGCAATATATCCTCCGCCACCGGGTTCTGCACCGGGATACCACACACTCCACCATTGCACAGCAATCGGGATTATCAGTAATGGAATTAAATTTGAAAGATTGTTAAAATCGGGAATCATCCTCATTTTATCAATAACATCGGGGTGCGAGAACAATGCTTCAAGACTGCCGATTTCGGGTTGTTTAACTGCCACAAATGCTGCAAATATTGCTCCGAACATTGCAATTGAATACTGAAAAAAATCCGCCCAAATTACTCCTTTTACTCCGCCTAAAACCGTATAAATTAAAACTCCGATTGAGCCATAAACGACACATTCCCAAGGTTTTAATCCGAGTAAAACTCCTCCGATTTTAATTGCTGCAAGACTAACCGAACCCATTATTAATACATTAAAAAACAGTCCGAGATAAATTGCACGAAAGCCTCTTAAAAAAGATGCGGATTTGCCCGAATATCTTAATTCATAGAATTCCAAATCCGTTAATACTTTTGATCTTCTCCATAATCTTGCATAAATAAAAACGGTTACCATTCCTGTAATAAGAAAAGCCCACCACATCCAATTTTGAGCCACTCCGCCATCGCGGACAAAATTTGTTACCAGATTAGGTGTGTCGGCAGAAAAAGTACATGCAACCATAGATACTCCAAGTAGCCACCACGGCATGCCTCTGCCTCCGAGAAAATACTGAGTCATATTTTTTCCTGCACTACGCGAAGCAATTAGTCCGATTACAATTATAATCAGAAAAAAAACTGCAATAATTAACTTATCTAATAAAACAAAATTAACGGAAGTAAGGAGCATAATAAGTTAATGTTTAATTATTCGGCAAAAGTAATATTTAATAATTAAAAGTTCCTAATCTAAAAGATATGTACATTCCGATTGAATTAAAATAATCGTTGTCAAATAAATCTTCCATTGTTTTTAATAAGTAGCTGTGACAATATTTAATTCCTCCTGCGACAAAAAACACTTCGCCTAATTTATATTCCAATCCAAAAGCGGCAGAAAATCCATAGAAACTGGCATTATCTCTGACATGCCAATTTGTATTAATTAACCGCATATTTCCGTAATGCATTTTTACCTCAATAATCGGGTGATAATCTTTTTTTGTATAGAAAGGATACGACAGCCATAATCCTCCCTGACTGTATCCGAGTTTAAAAGTTACATTACTAGTATCACGCTGACTATAAGTATTTGTAAGCCCTGAAAAGAAAACTCCGATTCTAAAATCCCGTATAATAAATCCTCCTCCTCCGCCTGTATATACTGCAGTTTTGTTGTTAAGCGACATTATACTCATATCGAAAGAGCCGAAACCTCCGTGATCAAGTCTTTTGGAAGGAGGTTCTACCTGAGCAAATAAGCTACATGTGGTAAAAAAAACAGTAAATATTGTAATAAAAATCTTTATCATAAAAAAAGAGAAAAAGAATATTTAATTATATTACTATCAAAAGCATTTATTATACCGATTATTTCGAAAAATTATAAAAATGATTTTTTGTTTTTATTGTCTCATTTCTTTAATGTCATCGGGTATTATAAGTTTTGGTTCGGTCACTTTTTGAATATCTTCTATTGAAAACAACGGATTATATTCTTTAAGTACCAGTCCTTTATCTGTAACTTCAATAACGCCCATTTCGGTAACTATCAAATTTACTTCTTTTGCAGCCGTTAAAGGGAGGGAACATTTTTTAAATACTTTCATATTTCCTTTTGCAGTATGCTCCATTGCTACAATAACTTTTTTGGAACCAACCAAAAGGTCCATTGCTCCACCCATTCCGGGAGTTAATTTTCCGGGTATCATCCAGTTTGCAATATTACCCTCTTCATCAACCTGAAAAGCTCCGAGAACGGTAAAATCAACATGTCCTCCTCTAATTATACCAAAAGATGTTGCACTATCAAAAGCAGATGCAAACGGAAGTGCTGTAATATTTATTCCTCCGGCATTAACAAGATTCGGGTCTTCTTCGCCTTCTTTCGGGCTTGGTCCTATCCCCAATAATCCGTTTTCGGTCTGTAATATTACATTAACTCCTTTTGGCAAAAAGTTTGGAACAAGTGTTGGTAATCCTATTCCCAAATTAACAACGTTTCCGTCTTTAAATTCCAGTGCTACTCGTTTTGCAATGGTTTCTCTGATAACATTTTTATCCATCATAGTTTTATTATTTATTAGTTTTTCTGTTATAAATTTCCTGTACTATATATGAAGCTACGTGATTTGCATAAGAATTCATGCTAAATCCTGCATCGTAGCCGAGTTCTTTTGCTAATTCGTGTGATATACGCGGACCTCCGCAAATCAAAAGAACTTTATCTCTAATTCCTTCTGCTTCTAACATTTCCACAAGTTCTATCAGATTTTTTATATGAATATCTTTTTGAGTTACGGTTTGAGAAACCAAAAGTACATCTGCTTTCAGCTCCAGAGCTTTTGCAATAAAATCTTCGTTTACAACCTGACTAC
>SLSH01000277.1 GCA_007130555.1 Bacteroidales bacterium | reverse complement strand
TTTATTATTTATTCAATCGCATACCTGAATTTAAGATTCTTTTTAAAAATGTTCGGAGCAAATCAGGAAATAATGCCTTATGCTTTTGATTATGCTTCTGTTGCTTTGATAGGTTCGTTTTTTTTAAATATTTTGTTTGTCGTAATAAATGCCATAAGAGCAGAAGGAAATGCAAAATATCCCATGAAAATTCAACTTATTGCTGCCGGATTAAATATTATTCTTAATCCTATTTTTATTTTTGTGCTGGGATGGGGTATTGTAGGTGCAGCAATTGCAACTTCGATAAGTCAGTTTCTCGGTGCAGTATTATCAATTTTGTATTATACTTTACTTAATAAAGGGGTGTTAAAATTATCCTTTCAGGAATTAATCAAAAAACCTGATATGGCAATAATAAAAGAAACTTTTGCTATCGGGGCATCAAGTTTTGCAAGACAATCGGCAACATCAATAATGACAATTGCACTTAACAATGCTTTATTATTTTATAGCGGAAGTCTTGCCGTTGCAGCATTTGGAGTTATTTACAGATTAGCTATGTTTGTTTTTATGCCATTATTCGGAATAAATCAAGGATTTATGCCGATTGTAGGATATAATTATGGTGCAAAAAATAATAACAGAGTATTACAAGCCATTAAAGCAGGAAGTATTTATTCAACTATATTTTGCATTATCGCATTTTTTGGATATTTCTTTTTTTCCGAATTCTTTATCTCTCTTTTTACTCCCGATAAAGAGCTTATCGCAATCGGTAGCAGAGGATTAAAAATAATGGTAATTGCTTTTCCTGTAATCGGATTTCAAATTATCGGTTCGGGATTATATCAGGCGATGGGTAAAGCCTGGGCAGCTTTGTTTCTTGCTTTGTCAAGGCAAATTCTGTTTTTAATACCATTAATTTTAATTTTACCGCAGATATATGGATTAGACGGTATATGGATGTCTTTCCCTGCTGCAGATATGATGGCTGTCGTTATTACCTTTTTTATGGTTATTTACCAAATACGGAAACTGAAAAGAATGTAAAGATTGATTATCAATATTACAACCTGATAAAATCTCTTGAACTGGGGAAAACAAAGTAATATTTTAATCCTATTCCCACGGCGTAATAAGGATAAGCGTATATAATATTTAAGTCTATCGGCTTTTGCAGTTCAACTCCAAAAACAGTATATAAAGAAACAGATAAATTTCGGGTTGTACCTAACTTATACGAAAAAGCGGCAGGTATAAAAAATCTGACAAAGCAGGAATTTCCTATATTGTATCTGTCCGATTTTTTAATTAATTCTTCAAATTCATATTCTTTATCAGACTGTGAAGTCTCAAAATATTTTACACTTTTATATATAGAGGAATTTTCATAGATATGATTATTAACAGAAAACAGGACTGCTGCTCCAAGCCCGATTTTACCTGCAATAATATTTCTGGGAGGAGAGCTTATCATATATGCAAAACTTAAACCTATATCATTAGTTCTTTGAATATATTCTTTTCGTTTATTAATCATTGAGTCTATATTATATACCATATCGGGAACAGTATCAATGTCTAAATAACCATCCTCGGCAAAAGACTGATATTTGGAATTATAAACCATATTTAATCTGTTTCCGAAGCTTAATTTTACTCCAAAATGAATATTAGCATGATAATATGATCTTGTATTAAAAAGTTGCTTGGCAAACGACATTCTGCCGTCAATTTCATATCGTGAATCATGTCTTAAATTTTGTTTAAGTTCGTGCCAATCGGGCACATCAAAATAGTCGGGTATAACAAAACTGAAAAAATCTACCCCATGCGAATTACTTTTTGAAAAAGTCGAATAACTATTTATAGAGTAGTTTACGCTAAAACCTGATATTCTGTATGGATTGCAAAAATATTCTTTATACTCTATAATAGTATCTTTTTCGTTTTGAATATTTTGTGAAAGCAATAGTTGCGATAAACTTAAAAAAGCAACTAATAAAAAATAATATTTTTTCATGGTTTTTAATTTAATATTATAAATCGTTTAGTAAAATAAATTAAGGGTTGTATTTTTTATTTAGTCCATAATATTTTCATTTACATTATTTCGGGCACTTCAATTCCTAATAAATTCATACCTGCCTGTATTATTTCGGCAACTTGTTGCGACAAAATTAACCTAAATTGTAATATATTAAAACTTTTTTCCTTTAAAATATTATAATCGTGATAAAATTGATTGTATTCCTTTACCAAATCATACAAATAGTTCGTAATAATACCGGGGTCTAATGTTTCTGATGCATTTTCAACGGTAGTTTTGTAGCTGATAAGTTGCGAAATAAGATTAATTTCTTTATCAACAATTTTAGTATCTTCTGATATTTTTCCCGTAAATTTTATTTTCATTTTTTCGGCATTTCTAAGTACCGATTTAATTCTTGCATAAGTATATTGTATAAAAGGACCTGTATTTCCGTTAAAATCAATAGATTCTGCGGGATTAAATATCATGTTTTTTTTCGGGTCAATTTTTAAAATAAAATATTTTAAGGCTCCCATTGCAATTATTCTGATAATTTTTTCTCTTTCCTGTTTGGACAATTCATGTATTTTTCCCTGTTCTTTTGCAATTTTTCTCGCAGTTACTAGCATTTCATTTATCAGGTCATCGGCATCAACCACTTTTCCTTCGCGGGATTTCATTTTACCCTCAGGAAGTTCTACCATACCATACGACAGATGCTTGATTTTTTTCGCCATATTTTTATCAAATTTGGCTATAATTTCTTTGAGTAATTTAAAATGATAGTTTTGTTCGTTTCCTACTACATAAATTATTTTATCTAACTCATAATCATCAAATCTTTGAAATGCCGTTCCCAAATCTTGTGTCATATATACTGTTGTACCGTCATCTCTAAGTAATAGTTTTTTTTCAAACTCTTCTTTTTCAAGGTCTATCCACACGGAATTATCTTTTTCTTTATAAAAAATATTATCTTCAAGTCCTCTTTTAACAATGTCTTTGCCTAACAAGTATGTTTCGGATTCGTAATAATACTTATCAAATTCAATTCCGATATTTTTATATGTTTCGTTAAATCCCTTATAAACCCATTCGTTCATCATTTTCCATATTTCAATAATTTCGGGATCATTTGCTTCCCATTTTTTAAGTATTTCTCTTGTTTCGATTATCAGCGAGGCAGAATTTTCGGCTTCATGTTTGTCCATTCCCGATTTAATGAGTTTTTCAACCTGTGCTTTGTATTTATTTTCAAATAACACATAAAAATTTCCGACTAATTTATCTCCTTTTATTTTCTCGGATTCAGGAGTTGCACCTTTCCCCCACTTTATCCATGCATAAATTGTTTTGCAAATATGAATACCTCTGTCGTTTATCAGATTTGCCTTAATAATGTCATAACCGTTTGCCTTAAGTATTTTTGATATTGAATCTCCCAGCAGATTATTTCTGATATGCCCCAAATGCAATGGTTTATTAGTGTTCGGAGATGAGAACTCTATCATAAAGGTTTTATCTTTCGGGGAATTTGCTTTATTTAATTCTTCTGTATTAAGTTTATTAAGTGCATCAATCCAACATTCAGACGACATTGTCAGATTAAGAAAACCTTTGATAACATTATAAGAAGCAATTTCTTTATATCTTGATTTTATAAATACACCTATTTCCTGAGCAGTATCCTGAGGCGACTTTTTGCTATATTTAACCAGCGGAAAAACTACAACGGTAAAATCCCCGTCAATACCTTTTTTTGTCTTCTCAACATGCACCTCTGATTTAATATCAGCTTTATTACTATACAATACAGATAGTGCCTCTAATACATATTTTGTAATTTTCCGATCCATTTCTATTATTTATATTTAATCTTGTTACTATGTTTCAATTTTTTAAGTCCATCATAATACTTGCAAAATATATTAATTCCGCAGTTATTACAATCGGGAGATTTTGCTTTGCAAACATATCTTCCGTGTAATATCAGCCAGTGATGTGCATCCGGTATTAAATTTTTAGGTATATATTTTACTAATTGTTTTTCGGCTTGTAAAGGAGTTTTTGCATTTACAGTTAACCCTATTCTTTTTGCTACTCTATATACATGTGTATCAACCGGCATTTTAGGTTGTTTATACAATACAGATGCAATTACATGAGCTGTTTTTCTTCCTACTCCCGGTAATTTTTTCAGTTCATTTACGTCTTCAGGTATCTTTCCGTTATATTTATCACATAATATTTTTGCTGTTTCGGACAAATATTTTGCTTTATTATTGGGATACGAGCATGATTTTATATATTCGTAAATAGTTTCGGAACTTGCATTTGACATAGTTTCGGCATCGGGATAATGATAAAATAATTCTTTTGTGATAATATTTACTCTTTTGTCGGTACATTGTGCGGATAAAACAACAGCAGTCAATAACTGAAAATCGTTTTTATAATTTAATTCAGTTTTCACGTTTTGCATATTATCCGCAAACCATTTTAATACATGACTATATCTTTGTTTTTTTATCATTTTTCCATTATTCGTTTTCAGCAAGAAAACTTTCAACATCTTTTGCAGCCATGCATCCTGTTCCTACAGCGGTTACAGCTTGTCTGTATATAGGATCCTGTACGTCCCCGCATGCAAAAACGCCGAGAATATTAGTTTGTGTTGAACCTTGTTTAGTAATAATATATCCCGTTTCATCGGTATCAATAAAGTCTTTGAATATTTTAGAGTTCGGGGTATGTCCGACAGCAAGGAAAAATCCGTGGATATTGATAATTTTCTCTTCATTAGTTTTATTATTCAGCAGTTTAATTCCCGTAACACCGCTTTGATCTCCTAGTACTTCCAAAGTATTATGATTCCATAAAATTTCTATCTTAGGATTGTTCATTACTCTTTTTTGCATTGATTTTGAAGCTCTGAATATGTCCCGTCTGACTATCATATAAACTTTATTTGCTATTCCAGCTAGATACGAAGCTTCTTCGCAGGCAGTATCTCCTCCTCCCGCAACGGCAACATCTTTACCTTTATAAAAAAAACCGTCGCAGGTTGCACATGCCGACACGCCCATACCGATAAATTGTTTTTCGGATTTTAGTCCCAGATATTTTGCTACTGCTCCTGTTGCAATAATAACAGTTTCCGCAATAATTTCCGTATTATCGTCGGCAGTGATTTTAAATGGTCTTTTTGAAAAATCTACTTTAGTTATTGTTCCTGCTCTGACATCGGTTCCGAATTTTTGAGCCTGCCTTTTAAGGTCTTCCATCATATCAAAACCCGAAACACCGTCGGGATAACCGGGGAAGTTCTCTATTTCGCTTGTTGTGGTTAATTGACCTCCCGGCTGTAGTCCTTCATAAAGTACGGGGCTGAGATTTGCTCTTGCGGTATATATTGCTGCCGTATATCCTGCAGGTCCCGAACCTATAATCAAACACTTTATTTTATTATTCATATTATTTATTTATTTTCGTTTTTATGTTTTGCGAAAATAATATTTTTTTTTAAGTACATGACAAAACTTTATGTGATTAATTTTTGAACAAAATAACTGTCTTTATATGAGCATTTTGCAATAATACTGCCACAAAAACACTAAAACACTAAATTTCACGGAATTGTTTGTGTAATTCCGTGCTTTAGTGTTTACGTGGCGAAAGTCAGTAGTCATAAATCTTTTAAAAAAGTTTTGTCATGTACTTAATATTTTTTGCAAAAAATCATTTTTTGTAACTAATCAGAATCAAAGATAAAGATACTAATTTTTTATGTTTTGTCACGAAATTTGCAAAAAAAGGCAAATTTCCCGCCAAAACGAGTAGTGTGTTTTCT